>DUUR01000242.1 GCA_012841425.1 Bacteroidales bacterium
TCAGTTGGTAGAGCACTGGTCTCCAAAACCAGGTGTCGGGAGTTCGAGTCTCTCGACCCGTGCATAATTATCTAAATTAGATGAAAAAAATAGTTGCATATATCAAGGATTCTTATAACGAATTAGTTCATAAGGTTTCTTGGCCTTCAAGAGAAGAGTTATCAGGCAGTACGGTGATTGTTTTAATTGCTTCCTTAATAATTGCCCTTATAGTGTTTGGAATGGACTCTTTATTTGAGTGGATATTAAAAATCCTCTACGGTATTTTATAATTCCTGAAGATAAGACATAATGACTGAAGATAGAAAAAAATGGTACGTTTTACGTTCTGTTAGTGGTAAAGAAAATAAAGTCAAAGAATATCTTGAATCAGAGATACAAAAATCCGAACTGGGGAAATATATTTCTCAAGTACTAATCCCTACAGAGAAAACATTTACGGTACGTAATGGTAAGAAAGTGATGAAAGAACGCGCTTATTTGCCTGGATACGTACTGATAGAAGCCGAACTGACGGGAGAAGTTATTCATGAACTTAAGAATATCAATTATGTAGCTGGCTTCCTGCCAAATACAGCTAATCCTCAACCATTACATGAGTCTGAGGTTAAACGTATTTTGGGTACAATGGATGAATTGGAAGAAGCTGGCGATGATATGGATATGAAATACTACGTTGGTGAAAACGTGAAAGTGATTAGCGGTCCTTTCAGTAGTTTTTCTGGTGTAATAGAAGAAGTAAATGAAGAGAGAAAGAAACTCAAGGTGATGGTTAAAATTTTCGGAAGGAAACAACTTCTGGAATTAAGCTATATGCAAGTAGAGAAAGAATAATCAGTTATTTGGTTACGCAGATTCTGTAAATTCTACTTAGTGTTTCGAAAACCAATTAATTAAAATCAAGAAAATGGCTAAAGAAGTTGCCGGACAACTAAAATTACAAATCAAAGGAGGTGCTGCAAATCCATCGCCCCCAGTAGGACCCGCATTAGGTTCAAAAGGGATTAACATTATGGATTTCTGCAAGCAGTTCAATGCCAGGACTCAAGACAAAGCCGGAAAAGTATTGCCAGTGGTAATTACTTATTATGCCGACAAGTCATTTGATTTTATTGTTAAAACTCCACCGGTTGCAATTCAATTATTAGAAGCTAGTAAACAAAAGGGAGGGTCAGCAGAGCCTAATCGACTTAAGATTGCTGCTGTTACTTGGGAACAGATTCAAACAATCGCTCAAGAAAAAATGACCGACCTTAACTGCTTCACACTTGAATCAGCAATGAAAATGGTAGCTGGAACGGCTCGAAGCATGGGTATCACAGTTAAAGGAAAATTTCCTGAAAATATTACAATTTAAAACTTCAATTGAGACATGAGTAAACTGACAAAAAATCAAAAGTTGGCTTTTAGCAAGATTGAAGCAGGAAAATCTTATTCACTGAAAGAAGCGTCTGAACTGGTAAAAGAAATAACTACTACCAAGTTTGACTCTTCTGTAGATATCGATGTACGCTTAGGCGTAGATCCGCGAAAAGCTAATCAAATGGTAAGAGGCGTTGTAACTCTTCCTCACGGTACAGGTAAACAAATTAGAGTTCTAGTATTGTGTTCTCCAGAAGTCGAAACCGAAGCCTTAGAAGCTGGTGCAGACTATGTAGGACTAGATGAATATATCGATAAAATTAAAGGTGGTTGGACCGATATTGATGTTATTATCACACAACCGCAGATAATGGGTAAAATTGGTGCATTAGGGCGAGTTTTAGGACCCCGCGGATTAATGCCTAACCCTAAGAGCGGTACGGTTACTCCTGATGTGGCAAAGGCCGTAAAGGAGGTAAAACAAGGTAAAATAGACTTTAAGGTTGACAAAGCTGGTATAATTCATACTTCTGTTGGAAAAGTATCTTTTTCGCCGGAACAAATAAGAGATAACGTAAGAGAATTTGTTCAAACGTTGATCAAATTAAAGCCGACTGCAGCAAAAGGTACTTATATTAAGAGTATTTATCTTTCTAGTACAATGAGCCCAGGTATTAAACTGGATACTAAGTCATTAGAAGAATCACATTAATAAAGGAATCAATGAAAAGGGAAGATAAACAACAAATAATAGAACAGCTATCAGCTGATATTCAAGAATACGAAAACTTTTACCTTACCGATATTGCTACATTAAATGCAGTAAAAACGAGTAAACTTAGAAGTGAGTGCTTCAAAGAGGATATCAAGTTGGTTGTAGTCAAAAACACCTTACTGCAAAAGGCATTCGAATCGCTGGAAGGAAACTATGAAGAGTTGTATCCTATATTAAAAGGAAATACAGCAATCATGTTTTCAAACTCAGCTAATGCTCCTGCTAAGCTTATTGATAAATATAAAGCCGACAAGGTACCTTCATTAAAAGGTGCTTATGTTCAAGAAAGCTTCTTTATCGGTGCTGAAACACTAAAAGAGCTTGTAAGTATCAAGAGCAAAACAGAGCTTATCGGAGATGTTATTTCACTATTACAATCTCCTGCTAAGAATGTTATATCTGCGCTCAAATCCGGTGGTACAACAATTCATGGTGTATTACAAACACTGTCGGAAAGAGAACAATAATTGCACATACACAACAAACAAACAGAATTAGTAATCAATAATTAAACAAATAAAAAAATGGCAGACATAAAAAAATTTGCTGAAGACCTAGTTAACTTAACAGTAAAAGAAGTTAACGAATTAGCTGAAATTTTAAAAACTGAGTACGGTATCGAGCCGGCCGCTGCAGCTGTTGCTGTTGCTGCAGGTCCTGCTGGAGGAGAAGAAGTTGCTGAAGAAAAAACTTCATTCGACGTAATCCTTAAGAGTGCTGGTGCAGCTAAACTTGCTGTTGTTAAAGCGGTAAAAGAGCTTACTGGTCTAGGTCTTAAAGAATCAAAAGATTTAGTAGACGCTGCTCCAAGTGAATTGAAAAAAGGTATAACAAAAGACGAAGCAGATGCTTTGAAAAAACAACTTGAAGAGGCTGGAGCAGAAGTTGAACTTAAATAGCATTTACCTAAATTAGGTTAATTCGGTTAGGAATCTTCGGTATAGAAGGTTCTTAACCTTTTCTGTCAATATATATTAGGTTCATAAACTCATTCCTATGTCTTCAAAAATAGCCAATCAAAGAATAAATTTTGCGTCGATTAAAAATCCGCTTGACTTCCCAGATTTTCTGGAAGTACAGTTACAATCATTTCAGGATTTCATCCAACTCGACACGCCTCCAGAAAGCAGGAAAAAAGAAGGATTGTACAAGGTTTTCACAGAAAACTTCCCCATTACTGATACTCGTAACAATTTTGTCTTGGAATTTTTGGATTACTATGTTGATCCACCCAGATATTCCATAGATGATTGTATAGATAGGGGGTTAACGTATAGTGTACCTCTAAAGGCGAAACTCTATCTCTATTGTACTGACCCAGATCACGAAGACTTTACCCCAGTAATACAAGACGTATACTTGGGTACAATTCCGTATATGACCGAAAAAGGTACTTTCGTGATTAATGGTGCAGAACGTGTTATTGTATCTCAGCTTCATCGCTCGCCAGGTGTATTCTTTGGTCAGAGCACGCATGCTAATGGTACAACACTTTATTCGGCCCGTGTAATACCTTTTAGAGGATCATGGATAGAATTTGCTACAGACATTAACAGTGTCATGTATGCTTATATCGATCGTAAAAAGAAACTTCCTGTTACTACACTACTCCGTGCCATAGGTTTCGAGAATGATAAAGATATTCTTGAGATATTTGATTTGGCAGAAGAGGTGAAAGCAAATAAAACTAATCTTAAGAAAGTTTTAGGACGCAAACTAGCAGCCAGAGTGCTTAAATCATGGATGGAGGATTTTGTAGATGAGGATACTGGTGAAGTAACTTCTATTGAGAGGAATGAAGTTATAATTGAGCGCGAAACTATACTAGAACAGGAACATATTGATGATATTCTAGAATCGGGTGTTGCTTCCATCCTTATACATAAGGAAACGGACAACTCTATTGATTACTCAATTATATACAATACTTTGCAAAAAGATCCGAGTAATTCGGAAATTGATGCTATTCGTCATATATACCGACTATTACGTAGTGCAGAACCAGCAGATGATTCAAGTGCACGTGACGTTATTAATAATCTATTTTTCTCGGAAAAAAGATATGATTTAGGTGATGTAGGGCGTTATAGAATTAACAAGAAACTAAACCTTGAAATTGAAGATGATATTCGTGTATTAACAAAAGAGGATATCATTGAAATCATAAAATATTTAATAGAGCTTATAAACTCCAAAACGGTAGTTGATGATATTGACCATCTAAGCAACAGACGTGTGCGTACTGTAGGAGAACAGCTTTATACACAATTTGGAATTGGGTTAACTCGTATGGCACGTATAATCCGCGAAAGGATGAACGTTAGAGACAACGAAGTATTTACTCCTATAGATTTGATAAACGCAAAAACTATCTCTTCCGTAATAAATACATTCTTCGGAACAAATGCGTTGTCACAATTTATGGACCAAACAAACCCACTTGCAGAAATTACTCATAAACGTCGTTTATCTGCATTAGGACCAGGTGGACTTTCTCGAGAACGAGCAGGATTTGAAGTTCGTGACGTTCACTTTACTCATTATGGTCGTCTCTGTCCAATTGAAACTCCTGAAGGACCAAACATTGGATTAATTTCCTCACTTTGTGTTTATGCAAAAATAAATGATCTTGGATTTATTGAAACTCCGTATAGAAAAGCAGAAAACGGAGTTGTTAATATCAAAAATGAAGAGATTATCTACCTTGCTGCCGAAGAGGAAGAAGATAGAATTATAGCACAAGGAAACGCACCTTTGGATGAAAAAGGACACTTTATAAATCCACGTGTAAAATCAAGAAGAGATGCAGATTACCCTGTAGTTGCACCTGATGAAATTGAGTTGATGGATGTATCTCCAATGCAGATTGCATCTATTGCTGCTTCACTAATTCCATTTCTTGAGCATGATGATGCAAACCGTGCTTTGATGGGTTCTAATATGATGAGACAGGCAGTGCCTCTTATCAGAGCCGAATCACCAATAGTGGGTACAGG
The DNA here is from genome assembly GCA_012841425.1 of Bacteroidales bacterium. Classification (GTDB taxonomy): domain Bacteria; phylum Bacteroidota; class Bacteroidia; order Bacteroidales; family Dysgonomonadaceae; genus Proteiniphilum. The sequence goes on from DUUR01000242.1 coordinate 5,134, forward strand.
TATTGAAGGTCAGGTAATACTCGACTCTCGCTCACAAATTGTAGCAGAAGGCTCAGGTGAGATAACCTATGTAGATGCAACAACTATAAAAATCAGATACGAAAGAAGTGAAGAGGAAGAGTTCACTAGCTTTGATGACTCTGAGAAAACATATAACATACCTAAGTTCCGTAAAACAAACCAGAACACTACTGTAGATCTTAGACCAATTTGTAAAGTTGGACAGAAAGTTACGAAGAACGAAATTCTTACCGAAGGATACGCAACTGAAGGTGGAGAGCTGGCTCTTGGTAAAAACCTTAAAGTGGCGTTTATGCCATGGAAGGGATATAACTTTGAAGATGCTATTGTATTAAGTGAAAGGCTGGTTAGCGATGACGTGTTTACCTCAATACATGTTGAAGAGTTTTCTTTAGAAGTTCGTGAGACTAAACGAGGAATGGAAGAATTAACTTCAGACATACCTAACGTAAGTGAAGAAGCTACTAAAGAACTTGATGAAAAAGGTATTGTAAGAATTGGTGCTAGAATTAAACCAGGAGATATATTAATTGGTAAAATTACTCCAAAAGGAGAATCGGATCCTTCGCCGGAAGAAAAACTATTACGTGCTATTTTCGGTGATAAGGCAGGTGATGTAAAAGATGCATCTCTAAAAGCTTCTCCTTCTCTAAATGGTGTAGTAATACAAACCAATTTATTCTCAAAAGCATCAAAAAAAGGAAAAACAAAGCTTTCTAATAAAGCTATTCTTCCTAAGCTTGATGAAGAATATGAAGTTAAACTTGAAGAGTTAAGAAAAGTTCTTATTGATAAACTTCTTAATCTTACGGAAGGTAAAACTTCTGCAGGAGTAAAAGATTATACAAATATAGATATAGTTCCAAAAGGAGCTAAATTCACTCATAAGGTACTTTCCGACATTGACTTCCAATCGGTTCAATTAAACAAGTGGACAAATGATTCGCATAAGAATAATCTTATACGTACAACAGTTATAAACTATCTACGTCGTTTTAAAGAAATTGATGCTGAACTTAAGCGCAAACGTTTCGATCTTACTATTGGAGATGAGCTACCTTCGGGAATTATGCAAAGTGCCAAGGTGTATGTTGCTAAAAAACGCAAGATACAAGTAGGAGATAAAATGGCTGGACGACACGGTAATAAGGGTATTGTTTCTAAGATTGTACGTCAAGAAGACATGCCTTTCTTAGCAGATGGTACTCCAGTAGATATAGTTTTAAACCCACTTGGTGTACCTTCTCGTATGAACCTTGGACAGATTTTTGAAACTGTTCTTGGTTGGGCTGGTAAGCAAATGGATATTAAGTTTGCTACTCCTATCTTCGACGGTGCACAACTAGAGGATCTAAATGTATGGACTGAAAAGGCAGGTATACCTTCTTATGGAAAAACATATTTATATGATGGTGGTACGGGAGAAAAATTTGACCAACCAGCAACTGTAGGTATAATATACATGCTTAAACTTGGACATATGGTAGAAGACAAAATGCATGCTCGTTCAATTGGTCCGTATTCATTAATTACACAACAACCTCTGGGTGGTAAAGCTCAGTTTGGTGGTCAGCGATTTGGTGAGATGGAAGTTTGGGCACTAGAAGCATTTGGTGCTGCTCATATTTTGCAAGAGATTCTTACTGTTAAGTCTGATGATGTAATAGGTCGTTCTAAAGCTTATGAATCTATCGTTAAGGGAGAGGCTATGCCTCAACCGGGAATACCGGAATCTCTAAACGTGCTTATTCATGAACTTCAGGGATTAGGACTAAACATCACTCTCGATTAATTACAATATCTATCATAACTCTTTATAAAGTTAATTATGGCATATAGAAAAGAGAATAAAATAAAGAGTAACTTTTCAAAAATTACTATAAGTCTGGCTTCACCAGAACAAGTTCTAGAGAACTCTTTTGGAGAAGTATTAAAGCCTGAGACTATAAACTACCGAACATATAAACCGGAACGAGATGGTCTGTTTTGTGAACGTATTTTCGGACCGGTTAAAGACTACGAGTGTCATTGTGGCAAATACAAACGTATTCGCTATAAGGGTATAGTATGCGACCGTTGCGGTGTGGAAGTTACTGAGAAAAAAGTGCGTCGTGAGCGTACCGGTCATATCCACTTAGTGGTGCCGGTTGCACACATATGGTATTTCAGATCATTACCAAATAAAATAGGTTATCTATTAGGAATCCCAACAAAAAAGCTAGATACTATCATATATTACGAAAGATATGTAGTAATACAAGCAGGTATTCTTGAAGACCAAGTAGCAGAAAAAGATCTTCTTACAGAAGATGAATATTTAGAACTACTTGACACTCTTCCAAAAGACAATCAAATGTTGGAAGACTCCGATCCAAATAAATTCATTGCAAGGATGGGGGCAGAAGCACTTTTAGATTTGCTGCAAAGAATAAATCTAGATAAACTAGCAAACTACCTACGTCACAAGGCAGATACTGAAACTTCACAACAACGTAAAAATGAAGCATTAAAACAACTACAAGTTGTTGAAGCATTCCGTACCTCTAAAAACATCAATAAACCTGAGTGGATGATTATGAAGGTAATCCCAGTAATTCCACCAGACCTAAGACCACTTGTACCTCTAGATGGAGGCCGTTTTGCAACTTCAGACCTTAACGATCTTTATCGTCGTGTAATAATACGTAACAACCGACTTAAAAGATTAATTGATATTAAGGCACCTGATGTTATTCTTAGAAATGAGAAGCGTATGCTTCAAGAGTCGGTTGATTCACTTTTTGACAATTCACGTAAATCAAGTGCAATTAAAACTGAATCTAACCGCCCGCTTAAATCATTATCCGACAGCTTAAAAGGTAAGCAAGGACGTTTCCGTCAAAACTTACTTGGTAAGCGTGTTGACTATTCAGCACGTTCAGTAATTGTTGTTGGTCCTGAGCTTAAAATGCATGAGTGCGGATTGCCAAAAGATATGGCTGCCGAAATATACAAACCATTCATTATTCGTAAACTTATTGAGAGGGGTATTGTAAAGACGGTAAAATCAGCTAAAAAAATTGTTGATAGAAAAGAACCAGTTGTATATGACATCCTTGAATATGTAATGAAGGGGCATCCTGTTCTCTTGAACCGTGCTCCTACCCTACACCGTTTAGGAATTCAGGCATTCCAGCCAAAACTTATTGAAGGTAAAGCAATTCAGTTACACCCGCTTGCTTGTACGGCATTTAACGCCGACTTTGACGGTGACCAGATGGCAGTTCACCTTCCACTTGGTAACGAAGCAATTCTTGAAGCTCAGCTATTAATGCTTGCTTCACATAATATTCTTAACCCTGCAAACGGTGCTCCAATTACAGTTCCTTCTCAGGACATGGTACTTGGCCTTTACTACATCACAAAAATTCGCCCTGGAGCAAAAGGTGAAGGTATGACTTTCTATGGTGAGGAAGAGGCAATAATTGCTTACAATGAAGGTGCTGTTGATGCCCACGCATTGATTAAAGTTGTAGTTGATGATATCGACGAAGAGGGTAACCCAATTCGTAAGATGCACGAAACATCAGTGGGACGTGTAATTACAAATGAAGCTATTCCAAAAGAAGTAGGCTATATAAATGAACTACTTTCTAAAAAGTCACTACGTGATATTATCGGTAAAGTGATTAAAATTTGTGGTGTAGCTCGCACTGCTCAATATCTTGATGATATTAAAGATCTGGGATATACAATGGCCTTTAAAGGAGGTTTATCTTTCAATCTCGAGGATGTAATTATTCCAGAAGAAAAAGAAGACCTAATTCAAGAAGGATATAACGAAGTTGAACAGATAATTGAAAACTATAATATGGGTTTCATTACGTACAACGAACGTTACAACCAGATTATCGATACTTGGACACATATCAACTCCAAACTATCGAATATCTTAATGAAGCAGCTGTCTGAAGACGATCAAGGATTCAACTCTGTTTATATGATGCTCGATTCAGGAGCTCGTGGTTCTCGTGAGCAAATTCGCCAGTTGTCTGGTATGCGTGGACTAATGGCAAAACCACAAAAGAGTGGATCCGAAGGTGCACAGATTATCGAGAACCCAATTCTTGCAAACTTTAAAGAAGGATTATCAGTACTTGAGTACTTTATTTCTACTCACGGTGCTCGTAAAGGTTTGGCTGACACGGCACTTAAAACTGCCGACGCAGGTTACCTAACACGTCGATTAGTTGACGTTTCTCAAGACGTTATAGTAAATGAGGTTGACTGTGGTACACTACGTGGATTAACAGCAACAGCAATTAAAAATAACGAAGACATTATTGCATCTCTTTACGAAAGAATACTTGGTCGTGTATCTGTTCATGATGTTCAACATCCTAATACAGGAGAAATTCTAGTAAATTCGGGTGAAGAGATTACTGAGGATATAGCCGAGAAGATTGATAAATCGCCTATCGAACGAGTTGAAATTAGATCCGTTCTTACATGCGAATCATCACAAGGAGTATGCGCTAAATGTTATGGAAGAAATTTAGCAACAGGCCACATGGTTCAGAAAGGTGAAGCAGTTGGTGTAATTGCCGCTCAATCAATTGGAGAACCAGGTACACAGCTTACTTTACGTACGTTCCACGTTGGGGGTATTGCTTCAAACATTGCAGCCGAAAGTAGAGTAGTTGCTAAGTACGACGGTATAGTTGAATTTGAAGAACTCCGTTTTGTAGAAGCAACTGACTCAGAAGGTAAGAGCTATAAAGTTGTTGTAAGCCGATTATGTGAAATGCGTATTATTGATCCTAATACTAAAATTGTACTTGTATCACACAACGTACCTTATGGATCGAAATTATACTTCAATCAAAAGGACAAAGTGAGCAAAGGCGACTTGATATGTGATTGGGATCCATTTAATGCCGTAATAGTTTCAGAAGTTACAGGAAATATTCGCTTCGAGAATCTAACCGAAAATATGACTTACAAAGTAGAGTCGGATGAACAAACCGGTTTGAAAGAGAAAGTTATTATTGAATCTCGCGATAAAACAAAAGCACCTTCTGCTCATATAGTAGATGATAACGACGATGTAATAAGGACTTATACCCTACCACTTGGTTCACACATAGTGAAAAATGAGAGTGATAAAATTAAGGCTGGCGATATCCTTGTTAAGATTCCACGTGCAGTAGGTAAATCTGGTGACATTACTGGAGGACTTCCAAGAGTAACCGAGCTATTTGAAGCACGTAATCCTTCAAACCCTGCTGTAGTTACTGAAATTGACGGAGAAGTATCGTTTGGTAAAATTAAACGTGGCAACCAAGAAATTTCTGTTACAACAAAAACAGGAGAGACTAAAAAGTATATGGTTCCATTATCAAAACAGATACTTGTTCAAGAGAACGACTATATACGTGCTGGTATGGCACTATCTGAAGGAGCAATTACTCCTGCCGACATATTGGCTATTAAGGGTCCCACTGCAGTTCAGGAATATATTGTGAACGAAGTACAAGATGTATACCGTCTACAAGGTGTTAAGATTAATGATAAACACTTTGAAGTTATTGTTCGTCAGATGATGCGCAAGGTTGAAGTTGTAGACCCAGGTGATACTAGGTTCTTAGAACAACAGCTTGCTGATAAGCATGATATGATGGAAGAGAACGACCGCACTTGGGGTAAGAAGGTTATAGTAGATGCAGGTGACTCACAATTATTTGAACCAGGACAAATCGTTACAGTTCGTAAGCTACGTGATGAAAACAGCTCACTTAAACGACGCGATCTTAAACTGGTTGAAGCACGTGATGCAGTACCAGCTACAGCCAATCAGGTATTACAAGGTATCACAAGAGCAGCTCTTCAGACATCAAGCTTTATGTCTGCTGCATCATTCCAAGAAACAACAAAGGTTCTTAATGATGCTGCTATAAATGGAAAAACCGACTTACTAGAGGGTCTCAAAGAGAACGTTATAGTTGGTCATCTAATTCCAGCAGGTACAGGTCAGAGAGAGTTTGACAAGCTTATAGTTGGTTCTCGTGATGATTTTGAAAAGTTAAATGCAAATAAGCGTAACAATCTTTTCGAAGAAACTACTGTATAGAAATAATTACAAAGTAAATATATGATTAAACCCGTGTCTGGTATTCCAGCACGGGTTTTTTAGTTATAGAAACAATGCTTACTGACCTTTTGTTTTTTTCAGATAACTATATGTAGCGCTCTGAGCTCTAATATGCTTTTCGCTCTCGAGAGTCAAATCTCTCTTAAAGACATTATTCAAATCTTCATCGAGCCATACCGCACTCCTATTATCTGCAAGTTGAATTTTAAGTATATCAATAATCTCTCTCTTTAGAGAATCTTTATAAATAGGAAAAGCAACCTCTATACGACGATGCAAATTTCTCTGCATCCAGTCGGCCGAAGTAAGATAAATATCTTCTCTACCCTCATTAAAGAAATACCATACACGCGAATGCTCTAAGTATGCTCCCACAATACGTGTTATTGTAATATTTTTACTATAAGTCTGGTTAGGTATGAGGCAACATATACCACGTATAATCAAATCAATTTTAACACCCGCTTCACTTGCACGATACAATGCATTTATCATACCTTTATCCTCTAAACTATTCATTTTAAGAATAATGTAACCAGCACCTCCATTTTTAACATGCTCAATCTCACGATCAATCATTTTATGAATCTCAGGAAGCATATTAAACTGTGTTACAAGAAGATGTTTAAAATCATGCATATGAGGCTTACCTTCAAGAACTCTAAAGACCTCATCAATATCTTTAATTATCTCTCTATTTGATGTCAGTAGACCTTTATCCGAATATATTCTAGCAGTTTTTTCATTAAAGTTGCCCGTTCCCAAATAAGCATATCCCTTTAAAGGAGCTTCACTATCGTTACTCCGCTTACGAACATATGCCAACTTAGCATGAACTTTTAAACCAGGCAAGCTATAAATAATTTTCACACCAGCTTGTTGCATTAGCTCAGATGACAAATAATTATTCTCTTCATCAAATCGTGCTTTTAGCTCAACAAAAACTGTAACCTTTTTGCCATTTTTAGCAGCACTAATCAAACTATTGATAACCGCCGAGTTTTCTGCAACTCTATATTGGGTTACTTTTATTTCAAGTACTTTAGGATCAAATGCCGCCTGAAGTAAAAATCTAAGTAGATAATCGAACGACTGATATGGAAAATGCAATAACACATCTTGCTTTCTCAAGACACGTAAAATGGAACTGTTAGATTCTAGTTCAGGAGCTCTCAATGGCTGAGGCAATTGCTGTTTCAGAGAATCGCCCACAGGGTTTGGCAAACCAGCCAAATCTGCCAAGTTTAGATACCGCCATGAAGGCAACAGCTCCTCATCCTCAATCTCATACGCTTCGCAAAGATATTTCAAGAAATAATCGGGCATCTCACTATCATACTGGAACCGAGTAACAGCACCAATTTTTCTCTTTCTAACCTTCTTTAATATCTCCTCCGCAATATCTTTCTTATCCTCCTCCTCTAATGAAAAATCGGCGTCACGAGATATTTTAATACTAAAGCAATCAATAATGTCATATCCAGGAAAAACACTAGTTAAATTTGCCTTAATTACATCATCTATAAACATAATGTAATGATTCCCCTCATACGAAGGCAGTTCTATAAACCTTGGTATCTTTGTGTATGGAATCTTCATTATTGCATAAGTGTAATTTAACGAAGAGTCTTTAGACTTTTTCTTATTCTTAAGAAGACTAATAGTCTGATATATACGCCCATCCTGAATAAATGAATGAATATCATCCTTCTGAATTACCATGGGCTGAAGATATGGGAACACCTCTTCATTAAAGTATTTCTCTACATACGCCTTATGAAATGGCTCAACCTTATCGGTTTGATATAGCACAATACTATTCTTTTTCAGCTCAGGCAAAATCATATTATTGAAGATATTATAATACTCTTTTTCTTGCGCAGTAACCTCATTATTTATTTGCACAATAGTTTTAAGTGCCTCCTCTTCCGATTCCTCTAAGTTAATACTTTCAAGTAGCGAACTATGATAGCCCGAAACCCTAATCTTGTAAAACTCTTCGAGATTAGATGAGTATATTGATAAAAATTTAATTCGCTCATATACTGGAAGTCGCTCATCCTTTGCCTCCAACAGCACACGATAATTAAAACTGAGCCAGCTGATATCTCGTTTGAAATATGAGTATTTTCGTTTTCCCATTGTATTTAGTTTACTAGAATATATTTACCATCAAAAATACAAAGTTTATTCGATTTTATCCTTTCAGATAAGAGAATTAGATTAAAAAACAGAGTCTATGTCTTATCTTTGCATAATAAAACAAGAACAATGAAGAAGATTGGACTCCTCTCCGACACGCATGGATATTGGGATGAAAAGTTTGAAAGCTATTTCAGAGAGTGCGATGAGATATGGCACGCAGGTGATATTGGCTCAATGGAGATTGCCAAAAAGTTTGAAGAGCTGAAACCATTTAGGGCAGTCTATGGCAATATTGATGATTATAAAACCCGCATTGCCTATCCCGAAACATTAAGATTTGAAGTTGAGAATGTGGATGTTCTTATTACTCATATTGGTGGATATCCAGGCAGATATGACCCCTCTATTCGATCAAAGCTGATTGCTAATCCTCCCAAGCTATTTATTGCTGGACACTCTCATATCCTTAAGGTGATGTATGATGAGAAACTTAAAACCCTACATATGAATCCGGGAGCAGCTGGTATTTATGGATTTCATAAGGTAAGAACACTTATACGCTTTATTTTAGACAACGGCAATATTAGAGATTTAGAAGTTATAGAGCTAGGCAACAGAGGTTAAAGTTTGTATAATACCAGCTACGCCAATGACTATAAAGATAGTTCCAACTACTCGGTTTAATATAACAAGTCCCTTACGCTTAAACCTTTTTCTAAGGCGCGACACAAGTGTTGTGAGTATAAACCACCACAGTAGCGCTGCAATAGAAAATGATATTAGAGCCACTATTAGCGATGCTGTTCCTTCTAATATTGGATTAAACGAAAAACGTGTATATAGGCCAACTAATGCTAATATAATTGTTGCATTAGAAAATGTAAGTAGAAATGTAGAAATAAAATCTTTAAAATAACGCGATTCAGTTGGCAAATTATCGGGTTGCCAACCTTTTAACGGATTTGAACGATACACACCAAAACCAAACAGAATAAGTATTATACTTCCAAATAGAAGCAACTCCGATTCATAATCATTCATGAAACCAGACACAAAACTCAAGCCCAACATAGTTATTGTAGCATAGGTAATATCTGAAAGCATTGCACCAACACCAGATGCCAAACCGTGCCACCTTCCACGATTTAAAGTTCGTTGAATAGTGAGTATATTAATTGGTCCCATGGGCGACGACACGAGCAAACCTATAATAAATCCCTTAGTTATTGTTTCTAGCATATATTATACAAATATACGAACATGTTTGGGCTTGATCCGTATAGTATAAAATAAAATAATAATGCAGCTTAACTTTTTGTATCAAACAAGTAGGTAAGTTCAAAGTGAATGTTTAGATCACATTTTTTCAATTCAGACAAATTGGTAACTTTAAAGTGAATATTTAGATTACATTTTTCAATTCAAACAAGTTTGTTCTCTTCATATTGACTTAACAAAAAAGTTAGTAACTTTGTGGTTAATATATATCGATCTAAAAACTGAGATATGATTTCATTTTTCAAAACCCCTTCACAAAGTATAATTGCTGTAGAATCAAATTCTACATTCACACCTGACACACTTCGTAAACTTAACTGGTTGTTTGGCGATGCAGAGTTAGTAGATTCAGAAACAATAGATAAAGCATTTATTGGTCCGCGTAGAGAATTAATAACTCCATGGAGTACATGCGCGGTAGAGATTACCCAGAATATGGGAATAGAAGGAATCGGTAGGATTGAAGAATACACCCCCCAGTTGGAGGCAACATATTTCGATTTTGACCCGATGTTGCAACGAAAATATGCACAACTAGATCAAACAATTTTCACAATAGAGGGAAGTCCCGAACCGATAATTAGTATCGATGATATTTCGGCCTACAACGACTCTGAGGGACTAGCCATGAGTGCAGATGAAATAGAATACCTTGAGTCTGTGAGCAAGAAAATGGGTAGGAAGCTCACCGACAGCGAAGTCTTCGGCTTTTCGCAAGTAAACTCTGAGCACTGCCGACATAAAATTTTTAATGGTAAATTTATAATTGATGGTGAGGAAAAAGAGATGTCACTGTTTCAGATGATAAAGAAAACCTCGGCAGTCAATCCCAATACATTAATTTCGGCTTATAAAGATAATGTAGCCTTTATACAAGGCCCCACTATTGAGCAGTTTGTTCCTGCAAGTGGAGATAAACCCGACTTCTTTATAACTAAAGAAATTGAGAGTGTGCTTTCTCTTAAAGCTGAGACACACAATTTCCCAACAACAGTTGAACCATTTAACGGAGCATCAACTGGTACTGGAGGAGAAATTCGCGATCGTCTGGCAGGTGGTAAAGGGTCAATTCCAATTGCTGGAACGGCGGTTTACATGACATCTTATCCTCGCTTAGAAGAAGGGCGTCCGTGGGAACAGCATCTTGCCCCCCGAAACTGGCTATACCAAACACCTGAGCAGATACTTCTTAAAGCTTCAAATGGAGCATCGGACTTTGGAAATAAATTTGGACAGCCACTAATTTGCGGTTCGGTGCTAACATTAGAACATACCGAAAACGATAAAAAGTTTGGCTTCGACAAAGTTATTATGCTTGCAGGTGGAGTTGGGTATGCAAATAAACGTGATGCTATAAAAGGCGACCCAAAAAGCGGAGAAAAAATTGTAGTAATGGGTGGCGACAACTACCGCATTGGCATGGGTGGTGGCGCTGTTTCATCTGTTAATACCGGTGTGTTTTCGGAAGGAATAGAACTCAATGCAATCCAGAGAGCCAACCCTGAGATGCAAAAACGTGTTTCTAACGTTATACGCACACTAGCAGAATCTGAAGATAACCCTATAGTATCTATACACGATCATGGAGCTGGAGGTCACCTAAACTGCTTGTCGGAGATTGTAGAAGACACTGGTGGTATAATTAATGTTGACAAGTTGCCTGTTGGAGATAAAACCCTTTCTGCAAAAGAAATAGTGGGCAATGAAAGTCAAGAGCGAATGGGTCTTTTAGTAGATGAAAAAGACATTGAAAGAATAGAACGTATAGCCTCGCGCGAGCAAGCGCCACTTTATGTTGTAGGAGAAACAACTGGCGATATGCGACTTACTTTTAGTGAGCCCGACGGCACCAACCCAATTGATATGGAGCTGGGTGATTTTTTTGGAAAAACTCCCGAAACAGTTATGGAAGATAGTACCGTAATTGAAGAATACACCGCTCCCGATTATGATGCCGAAAATATTGAAACATACATAAACGATATACTCAAACTAGAATCAGTTGCATCTAAGGACTGGTTGACAAATAAGGTAGACCGATCTGTAACTGGAAGAATTGCTCGTCAGCAAACACAAGGTGAGATTCAGCTGCCACTTAGCGATTCAGGAGCAATTGCTCTAGACTATAAAGGCTTTGCAGGCATGGCAACCTCTTTAGGACATGCACCCCAAGTAGCAATGATTGACCCAGCTGCGGGCTCTGTTATGGCAGTTGCCGAAGCTCTTACAAACATAGTTTTTGCACCACTAACAAATGGATTACAAAGTGTTTCATTAAGTGCCAACTGGATGTGGCCTTGTCGCAACCCAGGTGAAGATGCACGTCTTTATAAAGCTGTAGAAGCTTGCTCTAATTTTTCATGCGATCTGGGCATCAACATCCCGACTGGAAAAGATTCACTATCGATGACTCAAAAGTACGATGATGATAAAGTTTACTCACCTGGCACAGTAATTATTTCAGCAGCGGCCGAAGTTAAGAACATAAGAAAAATTGCATCACCAGTATTAGCCTATATAAAAGGGACTTACCTCTACTATATAGATTTCTCGTTAGATACATTTAAGTTAGGCGGTTCTGCATTTGCACAAACATTAGGCAAAATAGGAGATGAAGCACCAACTGTAACCGATGCTGAGTATTTCAAAAATGCATTTGCTGCTGTGCAAGAACTTGTTAATAGAGGATTGATACTTGCAGGCCACGATATTTCTGAAGGAGGAATGGTTACAACAATGCTAGAGATGTGCTTTGCAAATCCTCAGGGGGGACTTGATGTTAGGCTAGATAAAATTCACCATTCAGACATAATTAAAATTCTTTTCTCCGAAAATCCGGGTGTTATAATTCAGGTTAAACACCATAGATTGGTTGAAAAGATATTACAAGATTACGGCTTGGGCTTTGCTATTGTGGCAAGACCTATTGAGGACAGAAAGCTTATTATATCTAAAGGAGACTTTAATAGCGAGTTCGATATTGATGAGCTCCGCGATGTGTGGTTTAAAACATCGTACCTGCTAGACAAAAAGCAAAGTGGAGAAGAACATGCCACTCTTAGATATAACAATTATAAAAATCAACCTCTTCAATTTGATATAAAGGCAGACTTTACGGGTAAGATGGAAGATATGGGTCTTAATCCCGATAGGAAAGAAAGAAACGGTGTCACTGCTGCCATTATACGTGAAAAGGGAACTAATGGTGAGCGTGAGATGGCATACTCACTTTATCTGGCTGGCTTTGATGTTAAGGATGTGCATATGACCGACTTAACTTCTGGAAGAGAAACACTGGAGGATGTGCAGTTTGCAGTATTCTGCGGTGGATTCTCTAACTCAGATGTTCTGGGCTCTGCCAAAGGATGGGCAGGTGGTTTTAAGTATAACGAAAAGGCTAAGTCTGCACTAAGAAACTTCTTCGCAAGAAAAGATACTATGAGCTTGGGTGTTTGCAACGGTTGCCAGTTGTTAATGGAGCTGGGCTTGATCTTCCCTGAATTGGGAGATAAACATCCTCGCATGATGCACAACTCTTCAAATAAGTTTGAGTCTACATTCGTGAGTGTTGCTATACCTAAGAATAATTCGGTAATGTTTAAGTCCCTTGAAGGAAGTAAACTAGGAATTTGGGTAGCACATGGTGAAGGAAGATTTGATCTACCTGAAGAAGAATCTAAATATAACATCGCTGCTAAATTCCTCTATAATGAATATCCAGGCAACCCCAACGGATCAGACTATGCGGCGGCGGCTGTATGCTCTAAAGATGGTCGCCATTTAGCCATGATGCCTCACCTAGAGCGCACAATTTTCCCTTGGCAAAATGCCTTCTATCCTTTTGCATACAGAAAACATGAAGTTACACCATGGATGGAAGCCTTTGTGAATGCAAGGGAGTGGATTATTAAGCAGTAGCAATATTTGCTACTGCATTGCAGGATTGCCCACCCTACCCATAAATAGGACACAGCCTGTGGAGTTTTCACGTATTTGAAACACAAACGGACGATTGAAAACAACAGCTCTAAATAGTGGAGCTGTTGTGCCATTCACCACAGTAACGGCAGCAGCTTCCGCACCTTTCTCATTCACTTCTAAGAAAGTGTGCTGTTCCACATTAGAAACTGACATATCCAAGCCCTCAAAAGCTCCCGAGTAGTCACCTTCTCCCGAGAAAGTCTTCTCCATGCCCATCTTTGTAAGCACATCATTATATGAATGTTTATAAGCAATTTTGAATTTGGGCATAAAAAGATTAATTGCTCCAATTTCCCATTCTTCGCTAGAAGCATGATAACCTGGAGTAGCCAATTCTGACACCATTTCATTCAGTGAAACACCTTCTTGCGGTAAAAACAATCGCATACTAAACGCATTATTTCCAAAAGGGAGCGACACACCGGTAAACACTTCGTTTTCTACTTGCCTTAAGTGATTTCGCTGATTCATAATCGGAACTGTAGTCTTACTTTCATCTTCAAGTGTAAACTCTAATAGTCTTGTATTACTCTCTTTAAATTCATAATCCTGCATCAACTGCCCTTTAAAATATAGCGCATTCATCAAATAAATTAGATCAGATGCGTTAGTCTCTTCAATCACGTTTTTTATCAAATTATTGGTATTATCAGAACACCATTGGTTCATTTCATTTTTTGTGGTTGGCAAAGAGAAATCCACACCTTTAATCTCAGCATTGTGCCATTTTTCTATCGACTCTTTAAAATCACTTTTCAAAATAGCATCCTTCTTGTACCATATTGAATTTGCTATGGCCAACTTTGTTAAAGGGTCAATCTCTAACAA
>DUUR01000243.1 GCA_012841425.1 Bacteroidales bacterium
CTGCGAGAAGTTTTAAATCTCTGATAGACAAAATCAATGTAACAAAATCTTATTTTAAAGTATGTTAAAACCTAGAAAACTGTTTTGAGTTTATAAGTTTTCTGTATTATCTTTGCATCGTTTTTTAAGATTGTTTATATGGAAATTAAAGACAGAATCGTAGATAAAGCTGGGGAATTATTTTTTCAATATGGTATAAAAAATATATCAATGAATGAACTTGCTTCGTCTTTAGGGATGTCTAAAAGAACTATTTATGAAAATTTTAAGGATAAGGAGGATATACTTCGATCTTTAATTTTGAAGCTCGGTGATGAGCGAAACAGAATTTTTGAAGAGTTTTTAGAAGAGGGATTAAATGTTGTTGAGGTGTTTATTAATGTAATTGAAATTCAAAGGAAAATGCCTGTAAGTAATGCCAAATTTCTACAGGATATCTACAAGTACTATCCCAAAATAGCGAAGTTAATGCAGGAAAACATAGAAAAGAACAATGTGTTTCTGCGGGAGTTTTTATTGACAGGTATAGGGCAGGGGTATATTCGTGACGACCTGAATGTTGATGTTACTGCATTTTTAGTGGAGCAGAGTACATATACTTATATACGTGCTTCATATCTAGAAAAACCACCTTTCTCGTTCTCTGAATTGTTTTATACAATGATGATAAATTTTGTGAGAGGAATTTCTACCGAGAAAGGCATTAAAATTATTGATACACATTTAGATAACAAAAAGATTATAAACTAATTTATTGTATAATGAATTGGTGTTTTAATAAGATAGAGAAAGAACAATTTAATAAAATATGAAACAAACAATTATGAATCAAAAATTACTCAGTTTGTTGTTCATAGTGGTGCTCGGTTTTACAGGGCTTACCACAGTTGAGGCACAGCAAACTGATAGTTTAGAAATCGATTTAACCACAGCGCTAAATATTGCACTTAGCGAAAACCCAACGGTGAAAGTGGCCGATATGGAGATTGAGAAAAAGCAGTATGCAAAGAAATCGGCATATGGTGCTCTGTTGCCACAGATGGATATCTTGGGACAGTACCAAAGAGCAATTAAACGACAGACAGTTTATTTTGATGAAGGCTTGGGTTTTGGTGGTGGTGACATCGATCCATCTCAATATACTCCCGAGGAGCTTCAAATAATGAAGGTTGTGGGAGATATGTTTTCTATGGGTGGTGATTCTGAGAGCTCGGGTGAAGGTATTCAGATGGGGCGATTTAATGTTTGGTCTGCCGGCCTTAATGTGAGTCTACCCATTGTGGTGCCTTCACTTTGGAAAAATGTGCAGATGAGCGATGTGGACATCCATATTGCTATGGAGCAAGCGCGTGCATCAAGAATAGATCTTATAAATCAGGTGAAAAAAGCCTATTATAGCTTATTGCTTGCAAAGGATAGTTACGATGTTTTGAGATTAACTTACGAAACAGATTCTATAAATCTTGAAAATATTCGTAATCGTTTTAATCAGGGAGTAGTTGCTGAGTATGATGTAATAACTGCAGATGTTAGGCTCAAAAGTCTTATCCCAAATATGATTCAGGCAGAGAATATGATGAAGATTGCAGAGATGCAGTTAAACATGTATATGGGTATTGATGGTTTTGTGCCTTTAAAGGTTGTAGGGTCGCTGGATGATTATGAGGCAACAATGTTTGATAGCTTGGTTCCTGCTGATACAACATTATCGCACAATAGCGATCTTAAGCAGTTTGATTTGCAAAGAGAGCAGGCGCAAAATGCTCTGGAAATGCAAAAGTTGCAGTATGCACCATCGCTTGTGACTTCGTTTAACTGGACTTATATGAGCCAGAACAATGATTTCAGGTTTAATCATTACAGATGGGATCCATACTCCATGTTGGGTGTTACGCTGCAGATTCCTATATTTAGCGGAGGACAGCGATATCATAATGTGAAGCAATCGCAAATTCAGATATATCAACTTAACGAGCAACGCAAAGAGGTGGAGCGTGGACTTAAACTGTCTATCAAGAATAATTACGATCTTATTAATAAAAATATAGAACAGGTGGTTTCAACTCAATCTTCAATAGAGCTAGCTCGTAAGGGGTATGAGATAACCTTGAAGAGATATGAGACTGGTATGGGTACTATTGTTGATGTTAATGCCGCAGCACTGGCTGTTTTAAATGCTGAGCTGCAAAACAGAAATGCTATATACGACTATCTGTCGGCAAAAGCTGATCTGGAAAGAGTGATGGGCTATGAGATAGATACAGTAGATACTTTAGATAAATAGAAAATTGAAAATAGAAATAAAACAAAATAATTGTATGAAA
>DUUR01000244.1 GCA_012841425.1 Bacteroidales bacterium
AGGGATAGAGTAATGATTTCTTTGTTTACACAATTTTAGGAGTAACAGAAGAAGTCAAAAAATCACGAATGTAAATGTGTTCTATTCCCTTATAAGTATTTTCGAATGAACGTTCACCAGATACAACTATTTTGGGATAATTATCTTTTATCTTCAACAAATTGCCAAACTCTCTGGCGATAGTTTCGGGTTTAGACAATTCTACTGCTACCTGTACATATAATGTTTCACCGGCTCGTGTACAAACAAAATCGATTTCCTCGGTCAAAAGTGTTCCTACAGTTACCTCATAGCCACAATAAAATAAATGATTGCAAACAATGTTTTCCAATCGTTTTGCCCTGTCTTGCGGTTTGTAGCCCGCCACCACATTGCGGATTCCCATATTTTCGAAAAAGTACTTTTGACCACGTTCAAATAAACGTTTCCCAATAATATCATAACGTTCTATGCGATGAACCACAAATGCCGAAGCCAGAGAGTCTGCATATTCAGATACCAATGTTGGCGACATTCGTATGTTTTGACTTTTCAAAAAATCACTGATGCTTTTCGAAGAAAAAAGACTTCCGATATTATCTGCCAAGAAACGGATTAGTTGTTCCAAAAAGGCTGTATTGCGTATATTATTGCGAGCAACAACATCACGAAGAACTATGGTTGAATAAACCGAACGAATGTATTCCATTACCACCTCTTCACGCATTGGCAGGTGAATTAGGTAAGGTAAGCCACCGAAACGGTTGTATTTTTCCAGAGATTCATCGTCATTATTCAATTTGTGAAAGTCCAGAAACTCCATATAGGAAAGGCTGTATATCTTAAATTCAACATACCTGCCGCCAAGTTCGTTTGCCAAATCGCTCGAAAACATCTCTGAGTTGCTTCCAGTAATGTAGATGTCATTACTGTCGTTCAATGCCAAGGAGCGTATAGCAACTTTGAAATCTTCTATTTCTTGAATTTCATCAATAAAAATGTAGTTTCTCCTTTTACTCATTAATCGAGTTGCAATATAATCATGCAGGTCTTTTGAAGACACAATATCCACATAGGCAATGTCTTCCTTGTTGATATATATGATGTTGGCATCATGCTCTTTATTTCTTATTTCGTTAATAAGTTGATAAAGAATATAGCTCTTGCCTACCCTTCGATGGCCAATCATTACTTTTACGATAGGTGTCTGCATAAATGGCTTTATGCGCTCAATATAAAAACATTCTCATTGATTCATGACTACTTCCTACTCGATTAAATATTTACTCTGCAAATAACCCCAATTAAGTACCAACCAAGTCCTGATTCTCCATGAAATTTATGAGGAGGATCAGAAGGAGGTTGGGAGAATGTTGGTGTTTGCTCTGTAATTACTGCCTATATGCATAAACACAAAAAATGACAGTTTTAGTGCTGTAATTTCAGATAAGTACTTTCGATTATTTAAATGGTTATAATTATTTAACAATAAAAACATACGAATTTATTTGACAGCTACGAAAAGTTCGTACATTTGTGATGTTGTAATATTGTAGTTGTAATTAATATAAAATATTATGGAGCGATTAACCCCTCAAGAAGAAAATGTGATGTTGCATGTATGGCAACTAAACGAATGTGCAATTAAGGATGTAGTTGATAAAATGGAAGAGCCCAAACAACCATATACTACTGTTGCATCAATTTTTAATAACCTCGAGAATAAGGGCTATTTAACTATGAGGCGATTTGGTAATGTAAAGGTGTATAAGCCTAAGATTACAGAGGCAGCATATAAAAGACACTTCTTGTCTGACGTGGTAAAGAGTTATTTCGACAACTCATATAAGGAGCTGGTTTCTTTCTTTGCTAAAGAGCAAAAAATTAGTGCCGAAGATCTTAATGAGATTGTAAGGCTTATAGAAAAGACCAAGGAATGATAATTATAAACCAATAAAACAAAAAGATATGCACCCTTTAATTATCTATCTTATTCAAGTAAACCTTGCCTTGGTGCTGTTTTATCTCTTATATACATTTCTGTTTAAGAGAGATACATTTCTGCATTTGAGAAGATTTTACTTCATCTCTAGTATCGCTTTCTCTTTGCTTTATCCTTTAATGGTTGTTCCTGGGATGAGCGATGTTTTTAATTTTATGAAGGACGAGCCCAAGGTTGTTGAGGCTACAGTTTTCTTTGAAGCTCCAACTATGCAAATGATTATAGAGCAACCCGAAGAGGCTGTAAGGTCGTTCAACATCCCATGGGAGCAAGTAATATCAATTATTTATATTGCCGTTACGCTCTTTTTTATCTCACGCTTCTTGTGGCAGTTGATATCAATTTTTAGAATGCGTGTAAAGAGTAAAAAAGTATCTGTATCGGGTGTTGACGTTTATGAATTAAGGACTGATATTACACCTTTCTCCTTCTTTGGAATGATTTTTATTAATACAGATATGCACACCGAAGAGGAGCTTAATCAAATTATTATTCACGAGCATACGCATGTAAAAGAAAGACACTCGCTAGACATAATGCTAATTGAAGTATTGTTGCTCTTTAGCTGGTGGAACCCTTTTGTGTGGTTTTTTAAACGAGAAATGGCTATGAATCTTGAGTATCTTGCCGACAAGGGAGTGCTTAGGGAAGGGGTGGATAGCCGTGATTATCAATACCATCTTTTAAGACTGACTTATCATGAAACTGCAGTTCAGATAGTAAATAACTTTAATGTATCACAATTAAAACAGAGAATTATGATGATGAATAAAACCAAATCTTCTTCGCTTAAGCTGGCAAAATA
>DUUR01000245.1 GCA_012841425.1 Bacteroidales bacterium
GCTGATCTAATGAAATAGCATAGTCCAGCAAAGATCTGGCGTAACGTGTTGAAATTAGTCCTCTATCCATTCTAACTACGATTTCGAGATTTCAATCTCATCTAATAAACGATCTATCATTCCCATCAGTTCTTTCTCGCTACTAAGTTTCTCACGCAGTATCTTCTCAGTAAGAGCAACAGATAGTTTTGTTACTTCGCTTCTTATCGATTTTAGAGCTTCTTCCTTATCAGCATTAATCTGAGTTCGTGCTTTCGTAATCATCTTCTCAGATTCAATTACAGCATTCTCTCTAGCTTCATTCATAATCTGCTCACTAAGTCTGCTTGCCTCTTTTAGAATAACTCTTTGCTCTTTACGAGCGTCAGCCAATATTAATTCGCTAGTCTCTTTTACTTTAGAAAGCTCCTCTTTGGCTTCCCTTGCAGATTTCAGTGATTCCTCTATATAATTATTACGTTTCTCAACTGATTTTAATATTGGGGGAAACCCATATTTAACCAGTATGATAACTACAATTCCAAAAGATATCGTCATCCAGAAGAGTAGCCCGGGTTCGGGTGTCAATAACGACATATTATATAAATTTTAAAGAATAAATCCACAAACTACAATTGCAAATAGTGCAACACCCTCAATAAGAGCCGCCGAGATAATCATAGTGGTACGAATATCCCCACCTGCTTCGGGTTGACGAGCAATTCCATCAACAGCTGCTTTTCCTATTTGACCTATGCCAAACGCAGCGCCTATAACAGCAACAGCTATTCCAATTGCAGCACTAATTGTGCCTATATTACCTGACACCTCCAATAAAACTGATAATAATTCCATAATTTTTATTTGTTAAATTTATCTTTAATATTTTATTCTCTAATTATATTTCTAATTATTTCTATTAATGTAATTCTCTTTAAACCGTTTGCTTCTAATTCTATTTTAATCGTTTACATCTAATTATTCTCAATACGTTTGTTTTTAATTGTATTTATAAGCAGTTTTTCAATTAAATCATTTTAGGTAACACTACTTTCAGCAACCTTCTTATTGTCTTCAGAATGATCATCTCTGGCAAGACCCACAAACACAGCTGAAAGTAGCGTAAACACATATGCTTGTATAAATGCAACCAGCAGTTCCACAAAATTAATAAACACACTAAAAACAACCGATAAAGCTGTCATAGAGCTGTTAATTGCAGGTCCTAAGCTAACCGTAATAAAAACAAGACATGTTAGTCCCAATACAATTGCATGACCTGCCATAATGTTTGCAAACAAACGAATCATTAATGCAAAAGGTTTTGTAAAAATCCCCACAACCTCAATTATGGGCATTAGTGGAAATGGAACCTTAAGCCATGTTGGCACATCTGGCCAAAATATCTCTTTATAATATGCTTTCGATCCGGTGAAGTTTACAACAATAAATGTTGCTATAGCCAATACCATCGTAACTGCTATATTGCCTGTTACGTTAGCTCCCCCCGGGAAGAAAGGAATCAATCCTATTAAGTTATTTATAAAAATAAAGAAGAAAACTGTAAGCAAAAAGGGCGAGTAGCGTTTATAGTCCTTACCCACCGTTGGTTTTATAACTTCATCTTCAATCATTAATATAACCATCTCCATCAATCCTGTAAATCCCTTATTAGACTTCAAAGGATCGCGTTTCATTACACGAGCAACAGCTAATATTATAGCTATTAATATAATAGAGTTGATAATTAAGGCAGCAGCATTCTTTGTCATTGAAAGGTCCAGAGGTCTAATCTCATTGCCCTCACCATCAAGTTCTACAATCTTACCGTTATATTCTCCTTTCGATGCAATCTGAAAGCCTTTATAAATACTATTTCCATGATTAAACTTAGAGGACGAGAAAAAATGCCACCCCGAGCTTTTACTGTGCAAAATAACCGGAAGTGAAATTGTAATATGCTTTTCTCCATTGCTCCAAACATGCCACTCATAAGAATCGGCCAAGTGTCCAAGAATCAGCTCTTTCACATTCAGCTCTTCTTCAACAACAGCTTTTTCAGGTGCTGGGTGATCTATAACCGAATTAGCCGCACCTATATTTAGTGATGAAGCATAAAACATTATAACCAACAGCAATATATAATTAAATTTATATCTCATTCTTCTATATGTTCTCTCTCTTCGGTATGTCTGTTTTGTTCATATTCATTCTTCATAAACTTCTCCATTCTCAAATACATATGCGTCTCCCATATTATACTTAATATATAATATATAGCAAATACAATTGCAAAGTTTTTTATGTATGAGGTGTGTATAAGCCAGTAAATTGCTATTACGATAAAAGATGCGAATGTCTTTATCATTTTCAATAACATATATAGATTCACTATACGTGCAGAATTATGGAAAGGAGCCACTTTAAATTGCCAAATAAAAATTACTCCCATTAAATAAAAAAAAATGGGTATAATTGCATAACCATTAAATTTCATTTGTGGAAAAATATGATGAACCACCAACCAACCTACCACACCAATAACTATCATTAGTATAGTATGAAATAAATACAAATGTTTTGTGAGTCTATTCATTATTTATGTATTGAATCTATACAGACAATTATCTTGTTGTTATTTACTTCTACAAAACCATCGTTAATTTCCATATCCTTAACATGTCCGTCGGACGAAAAAACTATCTGACCACGAGTAAGAGATGAAATAATTGGCGCGTGATTTTTTAATATCTGGAATGGTCCCATGGCTCCCGGTAGAGTTATCCACTCAACTTCACCTCTAAAATACGTCTTTTCGGGACTTATAATTTCCAGCTTCATACAATTATTATATTTATATATACTTATACGTGTACGTGAAGATTACTTACACGGTTTACTTTTTGCTCTGTTCTA
>DUUR01000246.1 GCA_012841425.1 Bacteroidales bacterium
GGGTAACCCCATCACCATTACCGACCCCAATATGACACGCTATATGATGACATTGGACGATGCGGTGGATTTGGTACTCTATGCTTTTGAGAATGGCAATAGTGGAGATCTTTTTGTTCAAAAAGCAGCAGCAGCTACACTTTCTGTTCTTGCACAAGCTTTGAAAGAGATGTTGCAAGCTGATAATGAAGTACGAGTAATTGGTACGCGTCATGGTGAAAAGCTCTATGAAACATTGGTGACACGCGAAGAGATGTTTAAATCGGAAGATATGGGCAACTATTTCCGCATACCTGCCGATTCGCGAGATTTAAACTATGATAAGTATTTCTCGGAGGGAGAAGAAGATTTATCGAAGGTGGAGGAGTATCATTCGCATAATACTAAGCAGTTGAATGTGGAGGGGATGAAGGAGTTGTTACTAAAGCTTGACATTATCCAGGATGACTTGAAAGCATAGCACAAAAAATAATTAGCACACAGATTTGACTGATTGAGCAGATAAACACTGATTTTTAATATGAATTTATTATCAGTGTAAATCTGTCTAATCAGCACAATCAGCGTGCCATAAAAAAGAAATTATGAAAGTTTTGATTACAGGAGCTAAGGGATTTATAGGGAAGAACCTTGTAGCACAACTCAACAACATAAAAGAAGGTAAAGCAAAGCACAATTCATTAGGCTCTGCCTTGACTCTTTTTGAATTTGATAAAGATACAGACCCATCTCTATTAGACGAGTATTGCCAAAAAGCAGACTTTGTCTTCCACCTTGCAGGTGTCAACCGACCAAAAGAGCAAAGTGAGTTCATGGAAGGTAACTTTGGTTTCACAAGTGATTTGTTAGATACGCTCAAGAAGCACAACAACAATTGTCCCATCATGCTATCATCTTCTATTCAAGCAGAGTTGGACAATCCGTACGGAGAATCCAAAAAGGCTGGAGAAGATTTACTGTTGAAATATGGCAAAGAGACAGGAGCAAAGGTATATATCTATCGTTTCCCCAACGTATTTGGCAAATGGTGCAGACCCAACTATAACAGTGCTGTAGCTACATTTTGTCACAACATTGCGCATGATTTACCTGTTCAGGTGAATGATCCTAATCATCCAATGACATTGGTCTATATCGACGATGTGGTGCAAGAGCTAATCAATTGTTTGGTAGGTAATCCAAATAAAGAGGGCGATTACTGCAAGGTAGCAACCGAACATCAAATAAAACTGGGTGAGATTGTTGAATTAATCAAATCTTTCAAAGAAAGTCGCACTACGTTACAAGTACCCAACCTATCTGACTCAATTACAAAGAAACTATACTCCACTTATCTCAGCTACTTACCCGAAGATAGTTTTTCATATCCACTAAAAATGAATGTGGATGAACGTGGTTCATTCACCGAGTTTCTAAAATCACCCGATAGGGGACAAGTATCTATCAACATCTCCAAACCAGGAATAACAAAAGGACAGCATTGGCATCATACAAAGAATGAGAAGTTCTTAGTGGTATCAGGTACTGGAGTTATTCGCTTCCGTAAGATTAATGAACCCTCAGAAATAATAGAGTATCATGTATCGGGTGAAAAGCTTGAGGTGGTTGATATTCCAGTAGGATACACTCATAACATAGAGAATTTGGGCAACACAGATATGGTTACGGTGATGTGGGTGAATGAGGTTTTTGATCCTGAGCATCCTGATACCTTTTTCTTGCCTGTTTAATATCCTTTTTTAGAATATAATAAAAATATAATATAGTGAAGAAGTTAAAAGTGTTAACCGTGGTTGGTACTCGTCCGGAGATTATTCGTTTGGCATGTGTACTGCAGAAGCTTGATGCATCTGATGCTATTGAGCATATATTGGTGCATACGGGGCAGAACTACGATTACGAACTGAACGAGGTGTTCTTTGAGGATCTTGGCTTACGTAAGCCTGATCATTTTTTGAATGCGGCAGGTAAGAATGCAACGGAGACTGCTGGTCAGATATTGATTAATATTGATCCGGTTTTGGAGAAGGAGCAGCCTGATGCTTTCCTTGTGTTGGGTGATACAAACTCATGTTTGTGTGCTATTGCAGCAAAGAAGCGTCATATTCCTATCTTCCATATGGAGGCAGGAAACAGGTGTTTCGATCAGCGTGTACCGGAGGAGAGCAACCGCAAGATAGTTGATCATACTGCCGACATCAATCTTACTTATAGCGATATTGCGCGTGAGTATCTGTTGGCAGAGGGACTTCGCCCCGACAGGGTTATTAAGACCGGTAGCCCCATGTATGAGGTATTGATGCAGTATCTGCCTAAGATTGAGGCTTCTAATATACTTGATTCGCTTAACCTTGAGAAGGGTAAGTTTTTTGTTGTATCTGCTCACAGGGAGGAGAATATCTCTTCTGAGAAGAATTTCTTTAATCTGGTTGAGATTCTTAACGGTATTGCAGAGAAATATAACTATCCGGTTATTGTTTCTACTCACCCACGCACTCGCAACATGATTGAGAA
>DUUR01000023.1 GCA_012841425.1 Bacteroidales bacterium
AATTTGTTTTATTCCCATCGGTGCGACACCTCTGACCAATTTAATTTTTGACCACAACTAGAGCAATAATCATATCCTTTGATTTCATCACTATTACAAATAGGACAATAATATTTGATCGAAAAATTTTTTCTTATAATTTTGATCGGCGGTTTCGGTATTTGTTTATCAATGGCTTTATCAATCAACCTTTGAAACTCTTTCATGTCGTATACTTCACCAATCCGATACTCACGAATTGCTTTTACTTCTTCATATGTCATTTTTTATTCCCCCTCCACCAGTTTTAGCGGGCAGTCATCTCTTCTTTTTTCATAAGGCGGATTAGGACAATCTCCGCCGACTGCGCCGCACCATCTACAGGCTTCTGTCCTATCTTGTATACATGGACAATCCCAGCAACTCTTCGGCATCTCCGACAACTCCAATATCGCTTTAGGCATCGTGTTCAACCTCGCTTTCCCCCCTGTTTTTGTGTACCCATCCACATCAGATACACTAATCACTCTCCTTTACATCCCTTGTTTTCTTTGTCCATTGATAAATACCCATTATAGCCAATACTGTATACACAGCAAATAACACGCTTTGTGCATATGCACCAATCACACACTGTCCAAAATACATTTGTGAAAAACCACACTACAAAGCACCACTTCTTTTGATATACATTAGCTATTGTTGCAATAATACTGGCAATTGTAATAATGATTGTCCAATCCATCTTCCTCACCCTCGCTTTCCCGTTTATCGCTCCTCTTTTGTCTTATATGTGGCTCCCTCCGCCGCAGGACATTCAGGCAAATCATTATCTGCTCTTCCTGAAATACATCATCACTAGTATCTACTTCATTCCCACAAAACGGACACTTTTTAGTTCACTCAACCTCGCTTTCTTCAAATGACAAAAAGTATCTACACTTTATACGATTACCGTCAACATATACTCGTTTTGGTTCAACACAACAATATCCTTTTGAACCATCTTTAGACCACCCAAAAACTCCCCATGTACCATAATCAGGTTCATAATATAGACATTCTTTACATATCATCCTTCCTCGACCTCGCTTTCTTTTTGTTTCCCAACGACCAATTCTTCCTGAAGTAATCTTGTTAGGGTTACAGTATCAATGTTCCTCCAAACTTCTTCAGGAAGGTTGATCCTTATTTCTCTCTTATCTGGCAGGTAATCAACTTGGAATATGTCGTTCATCTCACTCATCTTTTATTACCCCACTTTCCTTCTGGCTATATAACCAATACAATCTCAACAAGTATAATCTAAGCCAACCGTACACAACAGCATTTATTTAGTTTTGTAAGCTATCGATTAAATGTTGGAATTTTTCTGATATGGTTTCAGGTGGAAGTTGGTTGCTTGCGACTTCCTTCAGTAATTCTTTATACTCATCTGGTATTGAAAACTCACTTGTTTTTACACTCTTTACAAAGCACAAATACCCAATCCGTATATTTTATTGGTTATGTTGCTTTAAAATGTTAATTTGATTGTGAATTATTTATATAATGATCCGATAAGCACTTCATGTGCTATGATTTGAAGTTCATCTAAACACCCTATCTCTTGTTTTAGGGTACAATTTACCATATAATATTTGCGACCACGATATGTAAATACATCAGACAATTCTATTTCGGTACGATATTTCTTGTTAATCCAATTGGCAAATTTGACAAGTATTTTTTTCATTATAACTCCCTCCACTGAAACCCTTTATTTTGAAAATACTGCCCCAATATACTTCTATGACATCTTGTATAGTCCTTCTCATAGCAAATTAGACATATGTCCTTACCCACCCTTAACGCATCTTCTAGCTGCTTTAAGGTTGCCATCATACTCATGCCTTGCATTTCTTTTTTGAATTCTTCCATATACCAATCCCAGTCATTGTTTTGCTTGTATTCTAACAATAGTGTCTGAGATGGTGACAATGCTTTAACAATAAATGTTCCAGGGTACTTAGATATGTCCAGCCATTTAGGTGGAAATCTAGTAATAATAAATTTTATACAATGATCTGGTATTTTATCCATCTTTGAAAAATATGTAGTATACAGCACTATATCTTCACCTACCAACTAATCGTAAAATATGATTCGTTATATTGACTGCCTGCTGAAACTTTGTAACCCAAACTTTCTAATTTTCGTCGGTTAGCTGCTTCAATGACTCCATCGGGGGATCGTCACTGTACGCCCATGTATGTGCTACAACACTATAAGGCCACCTATTGGCTAACTCGAAGTCATTAGATACCTTCTTTTTAATCGGTTCTACAGTATAGAAATATTTTTGTAATAGCATAAATACACTCCTTTAAGTATGGTACTCCCAGTAGGGCATGATCCTACAACCTCACGCGTATCAGGCGTGCGCTCTAACCAGTTGAGCTATGGGAGCATATAAGATAGACGCTTGGAGGGATTGTTA
>DUUR01000247.1 GCA_012841425.1 Bacteroidales bacterium
AACACTACTAGAGGGCGGCCTAAGAAAATTAAAAATGCAGAAACTATTAAAGCAGGAATAAGAACTGGAATCAACTCACTCGGATTAACTAATAAGCCAAGAGTTAAAAATAGAAGTATTTGACTCATCCATGCAAAACCATCCATGAAATTCATTGATGATCGTTTATGACTAAATTTAGAGTTACCAATAACTAACCCAGCTATATAAACAGCAAGATAACCATTACCCTGTAGATAGTATGTTGCAGCATAAATAAAAATCCCTATTGTAAGTAGAAGAATAGGATAAAGAGATGTATTTCCCATTCTAATGCGATTAATAATCTTTACAGATAATTTTCCCAGCAACATACCCGCCACTGCTCCAACAGTAAGTTGTACAACTACCATTAAAGCAACCATACCATAATCAGGGTTACCACCAGATCGGATAATTTGCATGAACATGATTGTTAGCATATAAGCCATTGGGTCGTTACTACCACTCTCAAGCTCTAGCAAAGGGCGAAGATTATTCTTTAATATCAGGCCTTTAGAGCGTAAAATACCAAATACAGACGCAGAATCAGTTGATGAAAAAGTTGATGCTAGTAACATTGCAGTAACAAGTCCTATTCCCATTGCTGGGAACATCATACCAGATAACCAATAGATAAATAAACCTGTTACTAGCGCCGTCAAAAGTACTCCTATTGTTGCTAGAATAACTCCAGGCCATATAATTGGCTTAATTTCAGTATACTTGGTATCCAAGCCACCAGAGAATAGTATCATGATTAAACAGACCGAACCTATAACTTGTGCAACTTGTACATTTTCGAAAACAAGTCCAAAACCATCCGAACCAAATACCATCCCAACCACCAAGAATAATAAAAGTACAGGGACTCCATATCTTGTACCTGCTTTACCTACCAACATACTTATAAAGAACAAAATTGAACCTACAAGCAGTAATAACTCCATATTAATTTGCATCGTTTTCTATTTATTTACTTGTTGTTTAAATAAAATCTTATCTTTTTGGATCAATAAATCAGCAATTCCTCCCATTATAAGAGGGAAATTAAATTTAACATGTCCTACAGGAAAATCAAACCCTATGGGAAAATTATATTCTTTGGTCGCATCTAATATAGACTCCTTTAATGAGAAATACATCTTCTCATCCTCTTCATAATCAGTAAACTTGCCTAAAATCAATGCATTTATATTATTAAATACACCAGCTAGTTTAAGTTGATATATCATTCTATCTACCCTATAAGGAGCTTCACCAATTTCCTCAATAAAGAGTATTCCATTCTTGGGTATTCTTTGGAAAGGGGTACCAATAATACTACATAGGACAGATAAATTACCTCCAAATATCTCTCCAATTGCATGTCCTTCACGATTAAAAGTGAAGTTTTCTGCTACTGGTATTTCATAATCAACTGATTGTCCGAACAATAAACTTTTAGTATATCTTACTGACAAATCATAAACACCTTCATCCGAAAAATGTTTAGCCATAGGAGCATGTAATGATGAAATACCATGCATCTGAAGAGCAGAGTGAATGGCTGTAATATCACTATATCCAACCACCCATTTAGGATTTTTTCTTATCCCATTGAAATTTATTTTTTCAAGTAAATGAACAGCGCCATATCCACCTCTGGAGCAAATAATAAGTTTAAGTAAAGGATCATCAAAAGCTTTCTGAAGATCATGCAATCGTTCTTCCACGGTTCCACTAAAACGCCCCCTTTTACCAATAGCATATTTACTAATCACAGGCTTTAAACCCCACTCTCTTAGTATAGTAACGGTATCATGTACCATATACTCTTCAATATTACCCGAGGGAGATAGTATTAAAGCGTGATCGTTGAGTTGTAAGGGGTCAGGAAGCCTCATTATTTAATATGCAATTATAATAATCTAAGCATCAATTTTAGCGTATCTCGCATTTTCTTCTATAAACTCACGCCTTGGAGTAACCTCCTCCCCCATTAGCATAGTAAAGATAATGTCAGCATCGGCTGCATTTTCAATTGTCACTTGCTTCAGAGTTCTATTGGCAGGATCCATAGTAGTGGTCCAAAGCTGTTCGGCATTCATCTCACCAAGACCTTTGTAACGCTGTGTAGATACAGCATTTTCATTACCATCAGCATATTTTTCTATGAACTCCCTTCGCTGACGCTCGTCATAACAGTATTCTTCTATTTTTCCTTTTTTACATAAATATAATGGAGGAGTAGC
>DUUR01000248.1 GCA_012841425.1 Bacteroidales bacterium
CAGGTGCTGCAATTGCTGCAAAATTTCTACAAGATCGTTTGGGTGATACAATGGATCATACTATTTATAGTTTTATCTCAGATGGAACAGTTCAGGAAGAGATTTCCCAGGGAGTGGGTAGAATTGCTGGGCATTTAGGGTTGAGTAACTTAATAATGTTTTATGATTCAAATAATATACAGCTTTCTACTACTACTGATATTGTAACAAGTGAGAATGTTGCTAAAAAATACGAAGCTTGGAACTGGAAAGTAATTGAGATAGATGGAAACGATGTTAATCAAATTCGTAAAGCATTGACTGAAGCAAAAGCAGAAAAAAATAAACCAACCTTAATTATTGGTAATACAATAATGGGTAGGGGTGCTTTAGCAGCTGATTGTACCTCATTTGAATGTCAAGTGTCAACTCATGGACAGCCATTGAGTGCTGCTGGAGCTGATTTTGAAGAGACTATTAAGAATCTTGGAGGTGATCCTGAAAATCCTTTTGTTGTTTTTAGTGAAGTTGAAGAGTTATATGCTAAAAGGAGGGAAGAGTTAAAGGCTATAGTTGCCTCTAAGAAAGAGAAAGAAAATGTTTGGAAAAAGGAAAATCCTACTTTAGCAGAGAAAAAAAATAAATGGTTTTCTAGAGAGTTGCCAAATATCGATTGGAAAACAATACAACAAAAACCAAATGCCGCAACAAGAGCTGCTTCTGCAACAGTTTTGAGTGAATTAGCAAAACAAGTAGAAAATATGATTGTTGCTTCAGCCGACCTCTCTAATTCAGATAAGACAGATGGATTCTTAAAAGAAACAAAAGCTTTAGCAAATGGAGATTTTTCAGGTGCATTTTTACAAGCTGGTGTTTCGGAGTTTACAATGTCGTGCTTAAGTATAGGTATGAGTTTACATGGAGGTGTTATTCCTGCTTGTGGAACATTCTTCGCCTTTTCAGATTATATGAAGCCTTCAATTCGTGTAGCTGCAATAATGGAGACACCAGTAATATTTATATGGACTCACGATGCTTTCCGTGTAGGAGAAGATGGTCCAACTCACCAGCCTGTGGAGCAAGAGGCTCAGATTCGTCTTTTAGAGAAATTGCAAAATCACTCGGGAAATAATTCAATGTTGGTGTTGCGTCCAGCTGATGTGAATGAAACAACAGTTGCTTGGAAAATGGCATTAGAAAACAGTAACTCTCCAACAGGATTAATCCTTTCAAGGCAAAATATTAAAGATCTACCTACTAATAAGTCGAGATATGAAGATGCATTGCAAGCAGCTAAAGGTGCTTATATAGTGGAGGATGACGAAAACTATGATGTTATTTTACTTGCATCGGGATCGGAGGTTTCTACTTTGGTTGAAGGTGCAGAGTTGCTGAGAAATGATGGGGTTAAGGTGAGGATTGTATCTGTTCCTTCTGAGGGGTTATTTAGATCACAACCCGAAGATTATCAGGAGTTGGTGTTACCTAAGGGTAAAAAGAAATTTGGTCTTACAGCAGGGCTTCCTGTTACATTAGAAGGTCTTGTTGCAGGCGACGGTGCAGTATGGGGTATGAACTCATTTGGATTCTCTGCACCTTATACAGTGCTTGATCAGAAACTTGGATATACAGGACAGAATATTTATGATCAGGTAAAGAAAATTTTATAGGAGAGAATAGAGAAATTAAAAAATTGATTGTTATGTCATTAGTCGATAATTTAAATAAACCTATCGGACTGGCTTCAGATCATGCAGGTTTTGACGCAAAGAGCTATATGATTTCTGTATTGGAAGATATGGGTCTTAAATACATTGATTTTGGAACCCGCTCTTCAGAAAGCACTGATTATGCAGATTATGCACACCCTTTAGCTAAGGCGGTTGAAAGCGGTGAGTGTAGTTTTGGAATTGCAATTTGCAGCACAGGAAATGGTATAAATATGACTATGAATAAGCATCAAGGTATACGTGCAGCTTTATGCTGGTCGCCTGATACTGCTTTCTATGCCAGATCGCATAATAATGCGAACGTACTTTCCCTCCCTGGCAGGCTACTTACCAATGAGGAGTTTTATGAAATTCTAAAAACATTTATAAACACACCTTTTGAGGGTGGCAGGCACCAAAGGAGAATAGATAAGATTCCTTGTGGCTGATTCATGGCAATTTCTTACTAATGAAATTCACCAAACACTCTATAGTATTTTTATTCATGCAACTTGTTACGATACCGAGTTGCATGGATATAAATATGGAGTTTGATAATAATCCAAGAGGTAACTTTGAAGCACTATGGAGTATAATTGATAAGAATTACTGTTTTTTTGAATATAAAGATATAGATTGGTCTAGTATTTATGACGAATACGAATCGAGAATAACTTCCGAGATGAGCAATGAGAGCCTCTTTAAACTGATGGGAGAAATGCTTGCTGAACTAAAGGATGGACATGTAAATCTAACAGCTTCTCATGATATTACTCGTTATTGGGAGTGGCATGAAAACTACCCTCCAAATTTTGATACTGAGGTTCAGAAAAGTTATCTTCAAAAAGATTATAGCATTACTTCTGGTATGAGGTATAAAATATTAGAAGATAATGTTGGTTATATTTATTATGGGAGCTTCTCTAATGATGTTAGTGAGTCGGGATTAGATCAGATATTAAACCGTATGGCAATTTGTAAAGGACTAATAATTGACGTAAGAAATAATGGAGGTGGAAGCCTTTCGAATGTTGAAAAGATTGCAAGCAGATTTTTTAATGAACGTACACTTGTAGGTTACATTTCTCACAAAATTGGTCCTGGACACAATGATTTTTCCGAGCTATATCCTAAGTATACAGAGAGTTCTAATAGAGTGAGATATCAGAAACCTGTAGTCGTTATCACAAATAGAGGTTGTTATAGTGCAACAAATGAGTTTGTAAGCATTATGAAGCATGCTAAGAATGTAACCACAATTGGAGATAAAACAGGGGGAGGCAGTGGTTTACCTTTTAGCTCGGAATTGCCTAATGGATGGTCTATCCGTTTTTCTGCATCTCCAATGTTTAATGCAAAGAAAGAGCATATTGAATTTGGTATAGAACCAGATGTTTTTGTAAATATGAGCCAGGTAGATATAGATGAAAACAGAGATACCATTATAGAAAAAGCACGTGAATTGTTAAGTAATTAATTTTAATTATCAATTTATGAATATTGTTTTTTCACCTTCCACTATACCGTCATTCAACCTTTCTGCCGAGGAATATCTTTTTAAAAAGACAGGAGAAAATTTTCTTTTTTTGTATAAGAATGATCCAAGTGTTATAATTGGATCTAACCAAGCAGTAATAAATGAAGTTGATATTGATTATTGTATTGATAACAACATAACAATAATAAGACGTATGTCGGGGGGCGGAGCTGTATATCATGATGATGGCAATATTAATTATTCTTTTATACATGATAAAACAGGTGCACCACTAAGTGCACAATTTTTGGAGCCCATCGTAGAAGTGCTTCATTCTATGAAAATACCAGTTGAAGTAGGTAAGCGAAAAGATATATGGTTAGAAGGATATAAGATTTCAGGCACAGCTTCTCATGTATCAAAGGGGCGGGAACTGCATCATGGAACACTACTTTATCATTCTGATTTATTAAAACTTCAAAATGCCCTCTCCTCAAAACAACAAAATACAATAAAAAAAGCAACGGCATCTGTACGTAGTCCAGTTATTAATATTCATACTTATTTTTTTAAAAAAAATGGAATTGCTGTAACAACTTCTGGTTTTTTAGATAAATTAACAGATGGGCTTATGCATCATTTTAATGTTATAGAGTTGACATCATTTCAAGACTCAGATATAGAGTTGATTGAAGAGCTGAGAAGGAGTAAGTATACAAATAGAGAATGGAATTACAGGATGTAATAAGTACATTTAATTTTCTCTCTTTGTATAAAATATATTACTTTTATGGGCTAATAGCTTAACCTATTGATAAAAGCTAAAACAAAACATTTTATATCATATACTACAATGGCGAGAATTTCAAAGAGGAACAACAAACCCAAAAAGAAATTTTATAAACGTAAAGGTTTTTTCCTGATAATAGGAATTATAATAGGAGTTGTATTTGTGGCTGGATTGTACCAGACATCGGTTTATTTTTCTACAAACGAATCGTGTATGATGTGTCATGTGCACCCTCATGCAGAAGAAAGTTGGGAATTATCAGTTCACGTAAATAATGGTAGCGGGGTTATGGTTAACTGCGTTGATTGTCACCTACCACCTAAAGATGATACTTGGGCTCATTATACTGCAAAACTTGCTTTAGGAGCTCGTGATGTATGGGGATATATTACTAAAGATAGTGCAGATTTTAATTGGGATATGAAATCTGAATTAGAACATGCAGTTAAATATATTCCAAATGAATC
>DUUR01000249.1 GCA_012841425.1 Bacteroidales bacterium
CCTTTTAAATTAACTGGTTCTATGTTAAATCTGTCTGAAGCTTCCTCAATTTTTGTTAGCATTCCAATATCTTGAATTAACTCCGAGAGCTGTAAGGTCTGTACATAAGCCCTGTCTATAAAATTTTTAACCCTCTCATTATCTTTATCTATATCCAATGAAATAATTGTCTCCAAATACCCCCTAATGCTAGTTACAGGAGTGCGTAATTCGTGAGCAATATTATTTGTC
Organism: Bacteroidales bacterium; assembly: GCA_012841425.1. Classification (GTDB taxonomy): domain Bacteria; phylum Bacteroidota; class Bacteroidia; order Bacteroidales; family Dysgonomonadaceae; genus Proteiniphilum. The sequence goes on from DUUR01000249.1 coordinate 232, forward strand.
ATTTCCTGTTTTAATAGACGAGTTTTTTCCGATCTTGTGATGTCGCTTATATATAGTTCGAAACTCTCGTCTTCAAAAATTATAACTCTTACATTAAACTGTTTACCACTTCTTTCGATACGTTTTGAAAACATATTACCTGTACGAGGTTTCATATTGATATAATCAACAATGTCTCTAAAGGCAACATCAAAGAAGAGGTGTTCGACCTCCAAAGTTGGCTTGTCGAGAATAATATTTAGGAACTGTAAAAAATAAGAATTTATATATATTTTCTTTTTGTCTTTAGAGAATATTGCGATTCCCTCTTCAGACAGTTGAAAATGTTGCAAAAGTTTTTCACGCTCTGCTGCTAGTTTTAATCTATTCTCTTGAAGTAAATTGTAATTCTCTACAATATCTGCACTCACCTCTCCCACTTCATCGTCTGCAAACACAAAAGAATCGGGAATAGGAACACCATTTTTTAAACTCAATGAAAATTCTCTCAGCTCACGTATAGATTGTGTAAACCTATTTGTGAAATATTGCATCATTAAAGCACATACTACAAAAAAGAGCAGAATGAAATAGATAAAACTATTCTCTGAATTAATAAACGAACGTAAATCTACATCATAAGGAAGTGCCATACGTATAAAGAAGCCTTCTTTATACTCCTTTGCAAAGTATAAGTACTCAATATTGTTACTTTTAGAAATACGTATATTAGAACCTGATCCAAATCCTATAGTTTTTTGAATCTCGGGCCGTTGAAGATGATTCTCCATTTTATCTGATTCTAGCAAATTATCAAAAAGAACTTCACCATCCCAGCTAATCATTGTCATTCTAAGCTCCGTAGGCATATAGCTTAACTGTTCAGTAATAGCTTCTTGGTCATACTGCGAAGATATATTGTTTTTTTGAATAAAGCTATAAATAATATCCGCATTATTCTCTAGTGTTCGCTCAAGACTACTAGTCCGTTCTTTTTTAATTTGGTTCTGCTCAAATATTATAATACCCACTGTAAAAGCAGCTATTATTACAGAAAAATATATAAGTATACGTTTTTTAAAAGAAACTTTTTTATTCATTTATTTTGTGTTTTTATTTTTCTGTCACTTAGTCATCAACTTTAGACTCTAAATTCAGGTAATATCCAAATCCCGATCTATTAACAATAATTGTCGCATATTTGCCTAACTTTTTTCTCAATCTTGTAATATGCACATCAACAGTTCTATCAAGAACGTATTCATTTTCACCCCAAACACTGTCAAGGATATCAGTTCGTGTAATAATATCGGGTGATACTTGAGCTAGTAATGAAAGAATTTCGAACTCCTTTTTGGTTAATGAAATCTCTATATCATCAATAGTTACCTTGTTTGTGCGTAAATTTATTACTAAACTTTCAAAACTCCAAACTGTTTCTAAAGGTTGTTTAACAAGAGAGGTTCTTTTTATAAGTGCTCCAACTCTTGCAATTACCTCTTTTACAGAGAAAGGCTTAGAAATATAATCATCGCCCCCTAAAGAGAATCCGGTTAAAACATCATTTTCACTGTTTTTAGCTGTCAAAAATATAATCGGTATATAGTTACCTCGACTCCTCAGTTTCTGAGCCATTTTAAAGCCTGATATACCATCCATCATCACATCCAGAATTATAAGTTGATGAACATCTGTAAGCAATTCAAAGGCCTCTTCTCCAGAATTAGCAACATCTACTATATAACCTGCATTTTCAAGATTAAACTGAAGAATATCGCAGATGTCCTTTTCATCATCAACAACTAAAATCCTAGTTTCCATAATACTATCTAATCAATTATTAATCTCCTGTTTTAGACTTATCTTCTTCATTTAATTTTGGAGCCTTATGCAATGTCTCTTCATTTTTAGGAACCTTCATAAACTTATCGTGACGTATATCTTTGCCTTCTATCAAATACACAGCAGACTCGGCAATATCAACTGCCTTATCTCCAATTCGCTCTAGGTAATAAGAAATACTATTAAGATTCATCATACTAACAAGCCCCTGAGAGGTAAGAGCCTGATTATTGAAATCTTCCGCAAGCTTTCGTTCAATCTTGCGCTCAAGCTTATCTACTTTGTCGTCCATTAAAATAGTATC
>DUUR01000250.1 GCA_012841425.1 Bacteroidales bacterium
AATCTGCAAATATCAGCAAGTCGGAGATTAAACCAGAGTGGGTAATTAGTTGGCAACTAATAAAGGATAAGGCATTCTCAAATAAAGAGATGAGTCCACTCTATTACAACGAGGGGAAAGTGATAATACAACACGGGTTCGATTCTCCCTCCCAACACTATGATAAAATGAGCATGTACACTGTTTCCGATAATACTATTAACCATAGTGAACTTGATTATAAACTTATAGAAAGCAGCTTTGGCGCATTCACCACAGATGAAAACGATGAATATTTTGAAACAATTGGCGAAGAGGCTTACTATATTTATGACAATGCAAAAGTCTGTTTAACTGACAGAATGGATTTCTATACAAAAGATGAAAAAAATGAAGGTGATTCATACGCCTTAGAAGATAGTTACTATTATGGTTTTAGGTTTTCACTAGATAGCACAAAAGTACTTTTCGTTGCTCAAATATTGGAACAAAAGTGGAGATATGGTCCCTATTGTATAGCCAATATTGATGGTAGTAACCAAATGGTGTTGGAACAATCAGACAGTTTTATAGAGACATTATCTGTGTGGTTAAATAACAATAGCGTGGTTTTCATGGATCATGAAGGGAGTATTTATGTGGCAAACAATGATGAAAACAGCATTGAAAAAATAGCTGAAAATGTATTTGATTTTAAAGTGAAAGGTTAAAATACATATTCATAATTTTCTCTCTAATGACTAACAAAGTAGATGCAAATAACAATCAATATTAAATCTATTAACTATGAATTATTACATAATTACACTTAGAGAGCTAAGCATCAGTTTTCTTGAAAGTATAGGGGTATCAAACACGTGGGCAATTTTAATACAATCTGTATTAGCATTAATCTTTATCTTTATTCTTTCCTATGCAATCGGGAAGTTAGGAAAACTATTAATGCAGAAATATATTCCTCAGTTAGTAAGCAAAACAAAAACTGATTGGGATGATAAGTTATTTAAAAATAAATGTTTTGAAATTCTATCCTATTACCTATTCGGTATAATTTTCTTTTGGATAGATATATTTATTGCTTCAGATACACTGCGAAAATTCATTAACACTATTACTGGTACATACTTTACTATCATTACGCTATTGCTCATCAATGCATTGTTAAACACTGCATACGAAATATATAAAGATCGGAAACCAAATGATAAAGCAAATCTCAAAATTTATCTTCAACTTTTAAAAGTATTGGTATTCTCTTTTGGAGGAATAATCATCATATCGTTTTTTGCCAACAAAAACCTTATAGATATTTTAAAAGGATTGGGTGCTATGGCAGCTATCCTCTTAATTGTATATAAAGATACAATTATGGGATTTGTAGCAGGAATAAGCCTTTCGACAAATAAAATGGTAGAAGTAGGTGATTGGATAAGTGTACCAAAGCATGATGCCGACGGGACAGTTATCGATATAGGTTTAAATACTGTGAAAGTACAAAACTTTGATAAAACAATAACCACTATTCCACCGTACAAACTTGTATCAGAAGCATTTACAAACTGGAGGG
>DUUR01000251.1 GCA_012841425.1 Bacteroidales bacterium
AATATCCGCTTGAAAAAGCCAGTCCGTTGTGTAGTAACACCAAGAGGAATATCAGATGAATATATTTTATGAAAATACTGAAGTTGCCCGCTAAGGCTGCTACTATAAACCCTATAAAGAAAATAACAGACGCAGCTTGTATTGGTTTGTCCATTCTTTTAGAGAATTTTGGGAATCTCATTCCGATAAACATTCCTAAGATAACAGGTATACCAAGAATTAAAAATACTGTGCGAAACATCTCTATCGGATCAATGGAAATTGGCACTAACAGAGGTGAATGTTTTGCATAAAGGCCACCCCAAAAAGCAAAGTTAAATGGAGTCATAATAAGGCTCATTACAGTTGTAATGGTTGTAAGACTTAACGACAATGTAACATTTGCTTTTGAAACTGAAGATATAAGATTAGATACATTACCGCCAGGACATGCTGCAATTAATATCATACCAAGTGCAACAGGGGTTGAAGGACGTATTATTAATACTAATAAGTATGTTAATGCAGGCAAAACAACATACTGTGCCACAGCTCCAATTACTACAGGTTTGGGATTAAGAAAAACGGTTCTAAAATGCCCAGGTCTTATACTTAAGGCTACGCCAAACATGATGAAAGCAATGGCTAAATTCATCATATTTACACTTTCCTGATTAAAATTCAGCTTTACAAAATCTAGCTGACTCATATCTCCGAATAGGGATAGTAAAGGTGTTATCTCCATCTGACTGATTGATTTTAAGGCGCAAAGTTACGAAAATAAATTATTTACAACCATTTTTTTTAATATACAGTAGTGCACATTGCAATTATATCTAATTATCCGACTGGTTTATATGTGTTTCTATATTAACTGCTAATATTGTTTTATGCGTGTATAAATGGTTGTTGATCTATTTAAAAAGCATGAACAATATTGGTTCAGATTGATTATATTTGTAAAAAAGAATATATGAGTACTCCCTTGGCAGAAAGACTAAGACCACAGAGTTTGGATGAATTTATCGGGCAAAAACATTTGGTTGGTAAGGATGCTGTATTACGCAGAATGATTGAATCGGGTAGAATCCCTTCAATTATCTTTTGGGGACCACCTGGTGTTGGTAAAACAACACTCGCAAATATTATAGCCAATACCATAAAAGCTCCATTTTATAAACTAAGTGCAATTAACTCTGGTGTAAAAGATGTAAGAGAGGTTATAGAGAAGGCCAAAAGCGCTCGTTTCTTCGATTCTGCAGCACCTATCTTGTTTATTGATGAGATACATCGGTTTAGTAAATCGCAGCAGGATTCGCTCTTAAATGCAGTTGAAACAGGTACTGTAACTTTAATTGGTGCTACAACAGAAAACCCCTCTTTTGAAGTTATCAGACCATTGCTTTCTCGTTGCCAAGTATATGTTCTTAGATCTATGGAGAAAAAAGATCTTGAGAAATTGCTTCAAAGAGCACTCACGGAAGACCATATTCTTAAAGACAGGAAAATTGATATAAAAGAGAACTCTGCACTTTTCAGGTTCTCGGGAGGAGATGCACGAAAACTTCTTAATATACTCGATTTGAATATTGCATCGTTTGGTGAAGAGGAGGATATAGTTTTAACCGATCAAATGGTAACAGAACGATTGCAGGAAAATCCTGCTGCCTATGATAAAGGCGGAGAGATGCATTATGATATTATATCTGCTTTTATCAAATCAATTAGGGGAAGTGATCCTGATGCAGCTATATACTGGTTGGCTAGGATGGTTGCTGGGGGTGAGGATCCTAAGTTTATAGCGAGGCGCCTTGTTATTTCTGCCGCCGAAGATGTTGGTTTAGCAAACCCAAATGCTCTTTTGCTTGCCAATGCATGCTTCGAAACTTTACAGAAAATAGGCTGGCCCGAAGGTCGCATAGTGCTTGCAGAAACAACAATATATCTTGCAACATCGCCAAAAAGCAACTCGGCATATCTGGCAATTGATAATGCTATAGCTAAAGTTGAGCAGACAGGAAATCTACCTGTTCCTCTTCATCTTCGCAATGCCCCTACTGCATTAATGAAGGAGCTTGATTATGGTAAAGAGTATAAATATTCACACGATTATGAGAATAATTTTGTGAAACAAGATTTTCTACCAAAAGAATTAAAAAATAGCCGTTTTTGGGAACCACAAAACTCTCCTGCCGAAAGTAAATTAAGCGATTGGATGAGAAAGCTGTGGGGCTAGTACCAACCCATTCCTTGGTCGTAGGGCGAACTTCTTTGCTCATACTTAAGATCCTGCAGCATTGATGAGTTGGCTCTAATAGTGAAGTTATAAGATTTGTAAGGTCCAATTGGAATGAAGCTTGCCGACATGCTCCAGCAGTGCAGATTACGAGTAAGCGTACAGTTTATATTAGTAAACTTTTTCAAGTCGAAATTATAGTCGGTATTAAACGTCAAATTCCAGTTCTTAGTTGGCTGTAAAGAACCGCTAAGTCCAAAATTGTGTGTCAATGCTCCTTTATACTCCATCCTGTCAGTATCAAACTCTCCATAACCATAGCGCAAAGAGTAATTGAAAGATAAATTCCAATTAACAGCATTCTTAAGATACCCGTGTTGATCAAATTCACCCATCGAACCATCACCATTGTCGAACATAGCATTCCTGCCTGGCGTTTCATACGGGTTTTCTCCTATAGTGCCATCATCAGGAAGCTGATTGCCTGAGTCTGTATTTCCATCGTCATCCCCTCCATCATCATCGCTTCCTCCACCAAAAAATTTTTTAAATGTATCTTGATTTAGCGAATATGAAAAAGAAGTTCCAGTGCTCATTAGTTTACCAAATCCTCTGCCATTTAATACTCTTAGTTTATCAACTCTAGTTGGCCTATCGTTTTGATCCAGCTCATAAATATATGGATCCCAAACCATATTCAGACTTAAAGTGTATGACTTAGTAAGCTTTAAGCGAAGGTTTGTGTTGATGTTACTCCACTTCATCGAGTCGGCCATCATATTGTAATTGAAGTTAATGCCAAGGTCGTCAATAAGGCTTACCTTCTTAACTCCAGTTGAATCTTTATCAGTTCTCATTTTCATCTCAAGGTTGTTTTTGAAATCAAAGCCAATGCTTCCGCTTTTACCTCTCGATGCAGTACCAAACATCATAGATGAGTATGGAGAATACGTATATTCAACATCCTCTCCAAATTCATTTTTATAGCTGTACGTCTCATAGAAGCCATACTTAGGATCACCAAAGTCGGGACGATAACTAAAGCTTATGCTTGGTGAAAATACGTGTCGTATAGCTTGAATTTTATCGCCAAACATCTTCCATGGAGTGTACATACCATATAGTTTTGTTTGCGCACTTAGCGATGTACTATAGTCATAAACTCTATTGAATCCATGAATAGTATCAACTGGAACATGTCTTTTTGCAACCGGATCCCATGCTTCCTTATGCTGCCCTGTATACCATCTTTCTGTATAATTAAAAGAAGGAGATACCTGAATAAAATCAAATAGAGTGAATGTAGCACTAACCGGAATATTATGGCGCATGCCATTTGTCCAATCCCTTACCAAGTTTGCTTTAGGAAATTTATCTTCCTTAGTAGTAATTGAGTTGCGGAACTCACCCGAATAGCTCATAGATATCTTCTCATACCATCTCTCTTCGCCAACGGCATCTTTCCTTTTTAAGGGGTATATACGACTCATATTCATTGATATATTTGGAAGAGTAGCAGCAATAGTTGAGTCCCGTGATACCTGATTTATATTCATAGTAGCCGATAAGCTCCAAGGCGAATCAGGAAAACGTTGAGTGATATTTACGCTAGAGCTTTTAGTGTTATTAGATGCCTCACGAGAGTACAATCTGCTAAGGTCGTTGTGATTATTTCTACTTGTCGAGAAGTTTACACTTGCCGATAGTGTACGATACATATTTGCTTTAGGGTCTTGAGAGTGTGTCCAATTAATTCTAAGGTCTTTAGCAACAGAATAAGCATCAGGAGCAACATCCTTCAATTCTTTTTCTCCAGTAACTGTATTTAGATAGTAAACATTAAAGTTTCCAGAATACTTATATCTTTTACGGTAGTTAGAGCGAGCACCCAATCCCCAAGAACCCTTGGTGTATATTTCTCCAGTAAGTGAAAGGTCGATATGATCATTAATAGCTAGGTAATAACCTCCATTTTGAAGATAAAACCCTCTATTCATCTCATCCCCATAGCTAGGCATAATAATACCCGACGAATAGGTTGTAGTGAATGGGAAGAACGCAAAAGGCAGTACGATAGGAAATAGCGGCACATCTGCAACTACAAGCCATGCAGGCCCGGTTACCACATCTTTTTCGGGTCTTACTTTTGCTTTTGAGAGGTTTAAATAAAAGTGAGGATGATCATGCCTATCGCAGGTAGTGTATTTTGCATTTCGCATATAAAATGAGTTGTCGGCATTCTTTTTGGCCTCATTAGCCACAATATGACCCTCACCTTGCTGCGTTATAACATTATGAATAAAAGCTTTTTTTGTATCGAAATTATATTTAACACCCTTCATTTCGTATTCAGTGCCACCTTCAATAAATACGGGGTGTCCAAATTCTACTCCCAGCGAGTCTAGACCAAAGGTTGAAGATATAATACTACTATCCATATCCATGGTGATGAACTCTCCTGAAATACCCATCTCACCATATTTTATATCAGCTTCTCCATAAAGGAATCCCATATTATTAGCAGTAAAAATAATCGAGTCCTGCGCACTATACTGCACTGGGGCTTCTAGCATACTCGCAGGAGGGGCAGCAACAGAGTCAACCAAATTGATTGAATCTGAATCAATAATTAAAGAGTCTTGTCCAGAAATCAGCGAGTCAGGATCAATAATTAATGAGTTTTCTCCGATAATTAACGAATCGGCTTCAATATTATTAATCTCAGACTTAATAATTGTGGAGTCTTGGATATTTAAAGTTGAGTCAGAATCAACTATTAGTGTAGTATCAACTTGCGTAATGTCGGGTACAACTTCAGGTATGACAATCTCTTTTATCTGACTCTGCTGGTTTGTTGCAACAGTTGTTTTTTGAACAGAAGAGCATTGATAAAAAATTGCCAGAACTAAAAGTAGAAATATAGAACGAAAAAGTTGACTCATCCGGGTAATACAGGTTGCGTATGGTTCTCTCACGCAAAACTACTCATTAATGCATTAATAAGCAGCAAAAATAGTAAAAAGAAACTTAAGAGAGGCTCAATAATGTTTTTTTAAACTGTTTGAAGTCGTTTGATATAAATTCTGTCTGTTTTTTCAACTCCATAAACTTAGCCAAACCATCTGGAATGTTTATCCTACTTTCTATACAATCTTCTACAGTATCAATAAATTTGGCAGGATGAGCAGTTGAAAGGAAAACTCCAATTTCATTATCTTTTTTGTCATCTCTCAGTGCCAAATATGCACAGGCACTATGCGGGTCTGCCAAATATCCTGTTCTATTATACAATTCTTTAATTGTTCCAGCTATTTGATTATCGTTATATGCAAAACCTTTTACAGTACTCTTTATATCATCATACGAACCATCATAAAGATCATATATTCTTTCAAAGTTGCTGGGAGCACCCACATCCATGGCATTGGCAATAGTTTGCACCGATGATCTGGGTGAGTAAACCCCAGTTTGCAGATACTTAGTAAAAACATCGTTATTATTGTTTGCTGCAATAAAACGTTTAATGGGAAGTCCCATTTTATTTGCAAATAATCCCGCTGTTAGATTTCCTAAATTGCCACTTGGAACAGAAAACACAACATTTTCTGCCAATACAGATTTTTTATATGCATTCAATTTAGCAAGCTGAGCAAAAGCATAAAAATAATAGAATGATTGCGGAAGAAACCTAGCAACATTTATAGAGTTTGCCGATGTTAAATTAAGCTTCTGGTTAAGTTCATTATCCATAAATGCCGATTTAACCAGTGCCTGACAATCATCAAATGTTCCTTCAACTTCAAGGGCAACAATGTTTTGCCCCAATGTAGTAAACTGAGCTTCTTGCATCTCACTCACTTTGCCCGATGGATATAATACAAATACCTGAATTCCTTCCACTCCGAGAAAGCCGTTTGCAACAGCACTGCCTGTATCTCCAGATGTTGCCACAAGAACTTTAACATCATCCTGATTTCGGTCCCTAACAAAATAGGATAACATACGAGCCATAAACCTTGCACCAACATCTTTAAATGCAAATGTGGGACCATGAAACAGCTCAAGTACAAATATGTCTTTTTCTATCTCAATAAGCGGGATCTCAAAATTGAGTGTATCAGTAACTATAGAATCCAACTTTTCTTTAGGAATATCATCACCAAAAAATGCTTCTGCAACAGTTTTCGAAATCTCAACTAAACTTTTTTCGGCTAACTCATCAAAGAAGTTATTAGATAGATAAGGAATATGCTCAGGCATAAATAACCCCCTATCCGAAGCCAATCCTTTTATAACTGCCTCCTGCAACGACGCTTTTGGAGCTTTTTTATTTGTACTGTAAAACAACATATTATTTATTAAAAAGAGTGTTCATAAACTGATTACTATGCAATAAACCATAACCCCCATCTTTTGCAGCAAACTCATCATAAGTTTGCACACTATCTGGTTCAATATCTCTGTGCCAAATTAAAAAAGGAATAGGATCTCTCGTATGTGTCCTAATGGCACATGGAGTAGGGTGATCGGGAAGTATAGCAATAGTTACTGGCTCGTCCCAATTAACTATCTCCTCATATATTGGCTTTACAATACGCTCGTCTAAATACTCAACTGTCCTTACCTTTAGCGGCACATCACCTTCGTGACCTGCCTCATCACTAGCTTCAATATGTAGATAAACAAAATCCTTTTCTTTTAAAGACTCAAGAGCAGCCTCTGCTTTACCCTCATAATTGGTGTCGTATAACCCAGTTGCACCTTCAACCATAATAACTTCAAGTCCAGCATATACCCCAATACCTCTAATAAGATCAACTGCAGAAATTACAGATCCACTTTTAATTGGAAACATTTCAAACAATGGTTTCATATTGGGCCTAAAACCTGGTGACCAGGGCCAAATACTGTTAGCAGGATCCTTCTCCTCCGAAATTCTTTTTAAATTGATAGGATGATCTTTAAGAATCTTTTGCGATTTTAATATCAAACCGTTTAATGCTTCTGCTGTATCTTTAGCTTCTGGTCTTTCAGCCTTTATCATATTAGGCTTAAATGGCTGCTCAGGTATATCATGAGGAGGAGTGCAGTTAATAAATTTATTGCCACCTCTCATTTTCAACACATGCCGATACGAAACACCAGAGTGAAAACTGAACAATTCACCGCCTAAACTTTTATCTAAAAAATGAATAAGCTCAGAGGCCTCCTCGGTGGATATATGCCCTGCCGAATGGTTTTTTAACATGTCTCCATTTACCGATATAAGATTGCAGCGCATAGCCATTTCACCATCGTGAATATCAATGCCCATGCTGGCAGCTTCAAGCACTCCCCTGCCTTCATACACAGCTGGTACATCATATCCCAATACCGATAGGTTAGCAATCTCACTACCTGGAGCAAAGCCTTTTGGAATCGTGTCCAGTAGCCCGTTCCTCCCTTTAAGTGCAAGCATATCCATGTATGGCGTATGTGCGGCCTGAATTACAGTTTTATTACCCAACGAACCAATTGGTTCATCGGCCATCCCATCTCCAAGAATTATTATGTACTTCATTTTTGTTATTTTTAAAACAAAAATCCTTCAACTCTTTATCTCAAATCAAAACTATCTAATATTCGCAATAGATATAATATCAGAAAATACTCCTGCAGCAGTAACACTTGCACCTGCTCCATAACCCTTAATTACCATAGGATACTCGTTGTATCGCTCTGTAGAAATCATAATAATGTTATTGCTTCCTTCAAGGTCATAGAATGGGTGTCCGCTTTCAACTTCACGCAATCCCACTTCACATTTCCCCTTATTATATGATGCAACAAAACGAAGTTTCTTTCCCTCTTTGGCTAACTCCTTGCGCCGTTCTTCAAAAGAAGCATCCATTTCATCTATATTCTTCCAAAATTCATCAAGAGTACCATCAAAGTACTTTTGTGGAATAAAAAGCTTTTTATCTACATCCGACTGATTTACAACTGCACCAGCCTCACGCGATAAAATAACCAGCTTACGAGTAACATCCAAGCCACTCAAATCTATACGAGGATCAGGTTCTGCAAACTGTGCATCAACCGCCATTTCAATAGCTTTGCTAAAAGGAATCTCTTCACTTAATGTATTAAATATAAAATTAAGAGTACCCGAAAGAACAGCCTCCAGTTTCACTATCTTATCGCCCGAATTTATGAGAGAATTCATAGTGTTGATGATAGGTAAACCTGCTCCCACATTAGTTTCAAATAAAAATTTCACCCCAGCCTTGCGTGCTATATCTTTTAAATAGCTGTAGTTTTCGTAATCCGAAGAAGCCGCAATCTTATTGGCTGTCACAACAGAAATATTCTTAGCCATTAGTTCGCCATAAATCTCTGCAATGTTAGCACTGGCAGTGCAATCAACAAAAACAGAGTTGAAAATATTCATTTTCAGAATTTCATCCCTTATATAATCGGGTGAACTTTTTGCACCTCTCTCCATTAAAACATCATAATAACCCTCAAGCGGTATTCCTTCTCTTGTAAAAAGAGC
>DUUR01000252.1 GCA_012841425.1 Bacteroidales bacterium
TTAAGGTTGTTTTTTACAATAAACTCATCTATTGCTTTTGTTTCTTCTTTAAGATAGTCGGCATATGTCTTTTGGTCTTTGCAAGATACCGCAGACATTATGATAGTGAAGATGGTTATAATCAGTATATATGTTCTGTTCATACTTTTTTTATACAAAAATACATATTCTATTTATAAAAAAGAGTTATTCTCCTTTAATTGCTTCTTTTAATATCTCTTCATATTTTTTTAACCCTTCGGTATATATTCTTATTGCTTCATCAAAAGTACCTCTAAATTCTCCTCCAGAAGCTTTCAAATGACCTCCTCCGTTAAAGAACTCAGAAGCAAACTTATTACATGGAAAATCATTTTGAGAACGAAATGATAATTTAATAATGTCATCATCTTCTCTTATAAAAGTAGAGAAAACAATGCCTTTTATGCTAAGAGGGTAATTAACAAAACCTTCTGTGTCTCCTTTGTTGAATTTGAATTGTTTTTGATCATCTTTTGAAAGATAAATAAGAGCAGAATGAAGCTCAGGGTAAACTTTCATTCTTTGAGAAAGTGTGAATCCCAGAAGTCTGAAACGTTCTTCTGAATAATTATGAAAGACTTGTGAATAAATCATGTCCTTGTCTATGTCCTTTCTTAAGAGAAGACTGATGATTTCATAGATTTCAGGATCTGCTGAGTTGTATGTGAAGCCACCCGTGTCGGTCATCATTCCACAGTATATACATTCTGCCTCTGCTTTTGTCATCTGATCATATTTTTCTGCTTGATAAAATAAACGAAAGATGAGCTCACTGGTAGATGATATCTCAGGTTTTGAAACAATAACATCGAAGTTAGTGCCTGGCATAGGGTGATGATCAATTAATATTTTCTTTGCAGGCGAGCTCTCAATGTAGGGCCCCATTTCACCAACTCTTTTACTTATGTTATAGTCAAGAGAAAAAATAAGATCTGAATTTTTAATTATGCTTATACCAGCAGCAGGATTGTATTCAAATATTTCAATTTCATTAATTCCGTCCATCCACCTAAGAAAATAAGGGAATGAATTGGGTACAATTAATCTAACTTTTTTACCTCTGTTTTTTATGAAATGATATAGTGCAAGTGAAGATCCTATTGCGTCTCCGTCGGGTGATACATGGGTTGTTATGAGGATGTTGTGTGAACTGTCAATTGACTCCATTATTTGATTCACCTTTTCGGACTCTATAATAGAGGAAATCGAAGGTAATTTGTTCATAGCCTTACTAATATTTGAAATTAGATAGCAAAAGTACTAAATTTCCACCGAAAATGCCCCATCTTTTGTAACATCGTGAACTTCAATTCCTATTAGTTTACACTGATCTGTTACTTTTTTTGATAGGTATGATGGTAATGTGCTGTCAAGTATAATTATTGAAGGATTAAATATTGCAAGTATCTTCTCAAGACTAAAATGACTGTGATCGGAAAGAATAAGTATGTCAAGTTTAATACGGTCTTCTGAAGTGTTGCTTAATAATGAGATATCTGATAATCTGTATATTGATTTTTCTCGATGTGGTACAAGTCCGTTTTCAGGGATTTCTATAAAATGACGTTTGTTTCTATAGAAAAGTGCTATTTCGCTTTGGTATCTGTTATTAAAAACTACTAGTTCGGGTTGTTTTAGCTGTGAATAATTGTAGGACTTTATAAGTAAAAATACCCATATCAGTGTAAGTGATAAAATAAGAGAGCGAGAATGCTTGTTGAAAAGCCAGTAAGTGAATAGCATAATAAAGCCAATAAGAAGAATTGTCTGAAACGCTGAAATGTTTAGATCTGTAAGCTGTGAGAAAGGTAGGGTTTCAGTAAAATATACTATTTGGAATGTTATATCAACTAATGTTTTAATAATCCATTGAAATGTTGTGCGGATAAACTCAAAGAAAATAGAATTTATAAAAATTGGAAAGCTTAATATTATTAAAGGAGTAACAGTATATATTATAATTGAAACTAGTGGAACTACTAAGATATTGGTAATGAAAAAATAGATTGGAAATGTACCAAAATAATGTAAAACCAATGGAAAAACGCCTAATTGTGCCGAAAGCGATACTGTAGAAAGGTTCCATAAATATTTTACAATTTTATTTGAGGGATTGTACATCTTTTGGAGTTTAGGTTGAAAGAAGAGAATGGCGTAAACAGCACCAAAACTCATCTGGAAACTAATGTCAAAAAGTGTAATAGGACTATATATAAGTATCAGAAATGCTGCAGCACATAAGGTGTTTAGTGTAAAGCCCTTCCTATTATATATATTGCCTATACAATTAATTGTCAACATAATTGCGGCCCTTACAACAGAGGCAGACATGCCTGCAATAAAAACATAACCCCAAAGTACAATTATTATTAAGCACTGACGTAATAAATAAGGTTTTCCTCTATTACCTAAAAATGAAAATATCGTGCTTATGACAATGTATATAATACCAACATGTAATCCGCTAACCGCAAGCACATGCGCTGTTCCAGATACACGAAAAGCTTCCTGTAGATCATCTGTTAAATCGTTTTTGTATCCAAGCGTGAGTGCTGAAATGAACGCATAAGCATCGTCTGTTAACTCAAAAGATTTATAGAAGATTAGTGCTTTAGCTCTTATTCGTTGAGATACACAGGTGATTGTGTTAGATTGATTACCTGTACTTTGCCAGTCATTTGCTGCAACATACCCCGTACTGGAGAATCCTCTAATTTTCATAAAATTAGCATAGTCGAAATCATCAGGGTTGCCGAAATTTTTAAATGGGCCTAAATTTGAATAAAACACTACCTCGTCACCTGGTTGCAATTGAAGAGATTTGTTTGTTTGCTCAAAATAAAGTATCACCTTTTTGTTATTTGGAGCCGAAAGTTTAACATTACAAGCTACAGAGCGAGGTTTTAATTCTGGAATATCTATAATTGTTCCTATGTAATAATTAGCAGTGTCGTTAATAGTATATTCGTGAGTTGAATTTACTGCCTGTTTATCATACTGGAAATGTGTAAGGGAAATTAAAAATATAAAAAGGCCACCGCCAAATACCCATCGTAAACTATACTGCTTCTTTTTTATTATGAAAAACGAAAGAAGCATCATCGCTAATCCAATAATTGCAGGAATCAACATGGAAAAGTTAAGCTGAGGTAGCTTATGCCATAGAATTATCCCGATTATTACAGGAAGTAATAACCGAAAAAAAGGTGTTTTTCCTAAAAAACTGCTCATTTATTCAAACCAAGACAATTCTTTGACTTTCTAGTGAAATGCTAAAAACAACAACTACAATATTTACAATGCTTTTAATTCCTTTATTAACTCTTCTGGGTTATTAGAAGAAAAGATAAAACTGCCTGCTACAAGTACATCAGCACCTGCATCTACCAGCATTTTTCCGGTCTCAAGATTAATGCCACCATCCACTTCAATAAGAGCAGTTGAATTTCTCTGCAGTATTAGCTCCTTTAGTTGAGATACTTTTTTTAAGGTGTTTGTTATAAACTTCTGTCCACCATATCCAGGATTTACCGACATCAGTAAAACCATATCCAAATCTGATATAATATCATCTAAAAGTGAAACGGGGGTGTGCGGGTTGAGTGTAACAGCTGGTTTCATTCCATGGTTTCTAATCTCTTGTACAACTCTGTGTAAATGAATAGTAGCTTCATAATGGACATTCATATATGTTGACCCCATTTCCTTTACCTCATCTATAAATTTTTCAGGCTGAACTATCATCAGGTGAGTATCCAGTGTTTTGTTTGTTATCTTCTTTAGAAGGTTTGTTACTGCAAATCCAAAAGATATATTGGGTACAAATACACCATCCATTATGTCCAGGTGAATCCAATCTGCTTCACTGCGATTAAGCATCTCTATATCCTTTTGGAGGTTGAGGAAGTTGGCAGCTAATAGCGAAGGTGCAACAATTGTGCTCATATGAGTAAAATTTTATATACTCAAAAGTAAATGTTTTTTTCTGTTTTTCAAAATTGATGGCATATTTCAATATCTAATATAATGTTTGCTGATAGTGAGATTTGGAGAAGGAAAGAGTTCGCATTTTAATTTAGAAAAATAACTCTCTCTGGAATAGAAAGACGGTTTTCAATATAACTGCATCGCACAAACTGTTTTATAATTAAGAATGACAGTTCTGGGGACTCTCTATTGCACGAGATTTTATTTTTGAGATATAATTTGCCTTTCGATATATAGATGCTCATAGTTCTGTTTTGAGTATTTAAAACGACCGAAGGTGCTGATTATTGCTGTAGTGTAATAAAAAAAGACAATTTTATTCCATAGTTGCATAAATTACATATCTTTGCTAATGAATAATTATAAAAAGAAACAAAATGAGGAAGCTAATTTATTTAACCATAATGGCAGGGCTAGTCTTAATGTCTTGTCAGAATGATAAAGAGTATAAAGTTAAGGGTAATGTGGCAAACGAAGCATATGAAGGTACTAATGTGTATTTGCAGAAGATGACCGATGATGCAATGATAATTACTGATACTTCGGTTGTAAGAAATGGAGAGTTCTCCTTTTCTGGAAATGCCGAAGTTGCTGAACTTCGTTTTGTTACACTAGATGAAACTGTAAATGCCGAACAGGATATCAGAGTTCCTGTTTTAATCGAGCCAGGTGAAATTAATATTGATTTCGATACTTCTATTACAATTGGCGGAACTAAGGTGAATGATGCCTTTAATAATATGAGACAAGAGCAGGAAGCGTTGGTAAAACAAATAAGAGCTGTTGTTGAAAGATTTAATGTCGCACAGTCAGAAGGGACATTAACAGAGTCGCTTGAGGCAGAGGTAAACCAAGAGTATGACAATGTTAATAAACAGCTTATTGAGCTGAACTATAACTTTGCAAAAAATAATATCAATAATGAACTTGGTCAGCATCTGTTTGTAACATCTTCTTCTATGTTTGAACCAGATCAACAAAGAGAGATTTTAAATAATGCTAGTGATTCTTTTAAAGCAAAAGAAAATGTGAAACATATAGTTGATCGTTTAGATAACCTAGAAAGAGTAGCTATTGGAGAAAAGTTTGTGGACTTTACTCTTGCGGATCCACAAGGAAATGAGATTTCACTATCAGATTATGCTGGTCAAGGTAAATATGTTTTAGTTGACTTTTGGGCAGCATGGTGTGGACCATGTCGAAGAGAAATGCCATACGTTGTATCTGCTTACGAAAAATATAAAACAAAAGGTTTTGAAGTTGTAGGTGTGTCATTCGATCAGGATCATGAAACCTGGACAAAAGGGATAAAAGATTTAAATATGACTTGGCCTCAAATGTCCGACCTTCAGTACTGGAGTAGTCCAATTGTAGATTTGTACGCTATAGTTGGAATCCCACACACAATACTATTGGATAAAGAAGGGGTAATAATCGAAAAGAATCTAAGAGGTGATGCTCTTGAAGCGAAACTAGCTGAGTTGATGCCATAAAACATGTTTTATTTATATAATATGAAAACATCTAAAAGAGCGCTATTAGTGCTTTTAGGTGTTTTTATTGCCTTATTTAATACTGCTTTATTAGCTCAAAACAGAAACTTTACAGTTGTGATTGATCCTGGGCACGGAGGAAAGGATCCTGGTGCTGTAGGGGCTACATCTAAAGAAAAAGATATTGTGCTATCAGTAGCTTTGAAATTAGGAGCACTAATTGAAAACAATCACCCAGATGTGAATGTTTTATATACACGAAAGAAAGATGTTTTTGTCCCTTTAAATCAGAGAGCAGCTATAGCAAATAAAGAACATGCAAATTTATTTATATCGATACACTGTAATGCGTTAGATCGCAGAAGAGTATCACCGCAAGGAGTTGAAACTTTTGTTTTAGGGCTTCACAGAAGTAAAGATAATTTAGATGTCGCTAAAACAGAGAACTCAGTAATTATGTATGAAGAAGATTACTCAGTTAAATACGAGGGTTTTAATCCTAATGAACCCGAATCATATATTATTTTTGAGTTCATGGCAAATGAGTTTCTTGATTTAAGTGTCTACTTTGCATCTCTAGTGCAGAATCAGCTAGTCAATAATTCCAAAAGGGTAAACAGAAATGTCCGACAAGCCGGCTTTTTGGTTTTAAGAGAAGTGGCAATGCCTAGTGTGTTGGTAGAACTTGGGTACATCAGTAATAAACAGGAGGAGGCATATCTAAAAGGTAATAGCGGGCAAACATCTCTTGCCACATCTATTTATAATGGATTTAAAGAGTACAAAAGAGAATACGACAAAAAAAGCTTTGTCTTTTCCAAACAAGGAGAATCAAATGGTGGATCCTCCGTAGAGCCTTCAAGAATTACAATATCAGAGGGTAGAGAGTATAGAATACAGTTACTTTCCTCCGCCAAGAAACTCGAAAATGACTCTCCCTTTTTTAAAGGACTAAGTCCGGTAGACTTCTACCTAGATGGTGGTGTATATAAATATACTTATGGCAAAAGCAATAATTTAGATAAACTGAAACGAGAACTCAGGGAGGTTAAAAGGAAATTTAAGGATGCATTTATTGTTGAATTTGAAGATGGGAATAGAGTTAAATAAACATATGTCTATTAATGAAGAATAAGTTTAACAGAAATGTAATTATAGGTCTGACCTTTATAGGTAGTCTGATTATGCTATATTTTGGAATTAATTTTCTAAAAGGAGTTAATGTTTTTAAGAAACAGAATCAATACTACGCTAAATTTAACGATGTGTCTAACTTGTTAATATCATCTCCTATATACGTAAAAGGCTATCAAATAGGTCTAGTTAGCGATATAAAGATGATTGGCTCAGAACCAATGGAATTTGCTGTAGGTATAAATCTAACCGAAAATTTCCCAATACCTATAGGAAGTTATCTTGAATATGGTACTGATGTATTTGGTGCATCTACAGCTACATTGGTGATCCATTCATCAGACAATTACTATCAACCAGGTGACACCCTTGTGGGAAAAAGAGAAATTGGACTTATGGAAGGTGCTGCCAGAGTAATGCCTAAAGCAGATTCTATCATGGTTAGAATCGATTCTATATTATACTCTCTAGATCGAATTATGTCAAGTCCAATGTGGGAAAGATCAATTGAGGGCATTGCTTCTACAGTGAATCAATTGAATATGTCTAGTAAGAGCCTTAATAGAATTGTTGGCTTAGTAGAAAAAGATTTACCTGTGATTAGTAGTAATCTGTCTACTGTTAGTAGTGATTTAATGGATATAAGCAATGAGTTCAATAAAATGGACCTTGAAAGCACATATAAATCGATAGATGAAACGATAGCAAATTTAAATTCATTGACAACAAAAATTAATAGTGATGATAACTCTTTAGGACTTTTGCTGAACGATACAAAATTGCATGATAGTTTAAATGTCACCATCGACAATGCAGCTAAATTGCTTGAAGATATTAGGGAAAATCCAGATAGGTATCTTTCTATTAGATTAAGATTATTCTGATTTTAGATGATTGAATCTTACCAGCGCCTCGTTTTGTTAATATAGAATCGTTCTAAATATGGTGTTTTTTTTAATATGTTGGGTAACTCATTATTTATCCGACTTTAAGTGATGTTTTCATTACATTTCTATGATTTTTAAGTGTAAAAAAGTGTATTTTGTATGTGCTTGCTAATCAGTTGTCTCTATAAATAGCGACTTGTTTAGAATCTTGATATATAGTGTGTTAAATGTATTGAACTGATTAATAGGTGTGTTTTTTTAATAAATGTTTCTTTAATTTAGAACCATTTTTTTATCTCAATTATTTTTTGAAAATTTGTACTTAATTACCGGAAAAGGAATAAATCAAATTTAAGGAAAAGAGCAATTAAAATTCAATGAGTAACAATTTCAATATTTTATGGAGCAATTGTTTGAATGTTATTAAGGATAATATTCCTGACCCTGCATTCAATACATGGTTTGCACCAATTGTTCCATTAAATTATGAGGATAATGTACTAACAATACAAGTGCCTAGTCAATTTTTCTATGAATACTTAGAAGATAAATATTTGGATATTATCCAGCAAACACTTTACCGAGAAATAGGAGAAGGTACAATACTTAACTATCGTATACTTGTAGAAACAGAAAGCAACACAGCGGTTGAAATGCGTGGTGAAAGCAAAAGCTTTACTGGAATAGATAATACTACTACTACTAAGAAAATCTCCGCTAAAGTTCCAAGCCCGTTCGATAGAGTTGAAACCTCTGAGTTCGATTCACAGATAAACAAAAAGTACAAATTCAATAATTTCTTCGAGGGAGAAAGTAATCGTCTTACTCGTACAGCTGCTGAAGCTGTAGCTAACAACCCTGCAAAAACTGCTTTCAATCCTCTTTTTATTCATGGCAATTCAGGCGTAGGCAAAACTCATCTCTGCCACGCGTTGGGCTCAAAAGTACAAGAGTTGTATCCCGATAAAAAGGTGCTTTATCTATCTGCACATCTTTTTAAAGTACAATACACAGATGCAAGGAGATTTAACACTATAAATGATTTTATAAATTTCTACCAGAGTATTGATGTCTTGATTATAGATGATATTCAGGAGTTGTCAGGACTGGAGAAAACACAAAATACCTTTTTCCATATATTCAATCATCTTCATCAAAATAACAAACAGCTGGTGATGACTTCAGATTGTGCTCCTATGGATATGCAGGGTGTTGAAGAGCGATTATTAACACGTTTCCGCTGGGGATTGGCAA
>DUUR01000253.1 GCA_012841425.1 Bacteroidales bacterium
CATAAATTCTTCCTTAGCTCAGTTGGTTAGAGCATCTGACTGTTAATCAGAGGGTCCTTGGTTCAAGTCCAAGAGGAAGAGCAGACAAACGAGCCACACGGCTCGTTTTTTTGTTTTATAAACAATCATAATTCCTTCCCTGTTAATACAAAAATGAATATCTTTAAATATAAGATTGAAAACTCTATTATTTCAATCAAAATCATAAACAGATAAATTGTATACCCTAGGGTCTTCCCATTATTAAAGAGAATATGAAGAAAATATTAATTACATATCAATTAAAAGCCGAAGGCCTTGAAGAATTAGAGGGCAAGTATGAAATAACTCAACCAGTTGGTAAGTCTATTTTTACTAAAGAAGAAGTTATAGAGCTGATTCCCCAATTTGAAATCTTAATTCCCAATTTTACTTTTTATACCGACAAGGATATTATCGACAAGGGTAGTAAGCTCGAATTAATTTCAAATTACGGAGTAGGATATAATAACATCGATGTTGATTATGCTACAAAAAAAGGAGTTGTTGTAACTAATATCCCTAACTCTACACGAGAGCCCACAGCCGAACTGGCTTTTGCTCTTTTGCTCGGAGCTGCTCGCAGAATAGGTTATTACGACAGGAAGCTTCGTACACCTCAAGGTGTTAGCTGGGGTGTATACGGAGATAGCGGATTGCCTGTATATGGCAAAACATTAGGTATTATAGGTATGGGCAGAATTGGGCAATCATTGGCACGTAGAGCTGTTGCTTCGGGCATGAATATTATTTATCACAATAGAAACCGTCTGGCAGAGGTAATAGAGAATGAGTATGGTGCTAAACATGTTTCAAAAGAAGAGTTGTTAAAAAATGCCGACTTCATCTCTCTTAATGCACCTTATACTCCCGAAACTCATAAAATGATTGGCGAGAAAGAGCTAAACATGATGAAGTCAACGGCCATATTCATAAATACAGCCAGAGGTGATATGGTTGATGAGAAGGCATTGGCAAACGCTTTAAAAGAAAACAAAATATGGGCAGCAGCACTAGACGTGTTTGAAAACGAGCCGCATATTATTCCCGAACTGCTTGAATTAGATAATGTGCTTCTTGCACCTCATGCAGGTACAAAAACAATAGAAGATAGGATTAAAATGGCTATTGAAATGTGTCATAATATATTAGGGTTTTACGAAGGCACATATCCTATTTCTAGAGTTAACTAAATAATAAAGACTAAGTTATTTGTAGATTGTTTATGTAATCTGTTAGAGTCGTTTAAGTTAACTTGGTGATGTCGTTTATTCAAAATGATTAAAACTCCTAAATAGTTCGTTGCAATGAATGCCAATAATGTTAAAGAACATCTTCTAGGGTTGGCCGACCCCATTAGAGCAACTCACTCACTCCGTTTCTTTAAAACTGGGAAGGGGCAGTATGGCGAAGGCGATAAGTTTATAGGTTGCACTGTTCCCCAAACCAGAAGTGTAGCTGCCAAGTGTTTCAAATTGCCTCTCGATGAGGTTGCCCATTTGCTCAAAGATGAAATACATGAATGCAGGCTTTGTGCATTGGTAATCCTCACAAACAAGTATGACAAGGCTAACGAATTAGAAAGATACGAAATACTCAACTTCTATCTGGCACACACCAACTATATAAACAACTGGGATCTTGTTGATATATCTGCACATAAAATAGTAGGCGAGTGGTTCAAAAATAGAACAGACCGGTCAATCATCTATCAGCTTGCCGATAGTCATATGCTGTGGAATCAGCGTATTGCTATAGTATCTACGTTTACATTTATCCGCAACAACGACTTCAACGATACATTAAGGCTTTCGGAGAAGTTTCTTGGGCATAAGCACGATCTTATCCATAAAGCTTGCGGATGGATGCTGCGTGAGGTGGGAAAGAGGGATCAGCTCGTGTTAACATATTTTCTCGACCAGTTTGCTCACCAGATGCCTCGAACGATGCTCAGATACTCAATTGAGAAGTTTGATGAGGATCTGAGAAAACATTATTTGAATATCAAAAAGTAAATGAAGAATATTTATACTCATACGTTGGAAAATGGACTAAGAGTTATACATCGTCAGTTTCCATCGGAAATATCATATTGTGGAATAGCTGTAAATACGGGCTCACGCGACGAGTATGATCACGAGTGGGGGATGGCACACTTTGTAGAGCATATGCTATTTAAAGGCACCAAAAAGCGTAGGGCTCATCATATATCCAATAGAATGGAGAATGTAGGTGGCGACCTTAATGCGTTTACTACAAAAGAAGAGACTTTTATTTACTCTACTTTCCTCAAAGAGTATTTCCCCCGTGCAGTAGAGCTGCTA
>DUUR01000024.1 GCA_012841425.1 Bacteroidales bacterium
AGGGTCAAAGAATTATCGTCAGTCGAGAAACAATATTTTAAAATCATAGAAAAAGAAAAACGCAACGAAGGAAACGAGTTATTTTTCTTTCAGTAATCAAGTCGCTAACAGGTCAAAGAATTATCGTCAGTCGAGAAACAATATTTTAAAATCATAGAAAAAGAAAAACGCAACGAAAGAAGAGAGTTGTTTTTTTAACGTCAGTCAAGAGACAACTATTAAAATCATAGAAAAAGAAAAACGATTAAAAATATTAAGATCGAATTACGCAGAAAAACAAAGAAGAAAAGAAAAATGAAAACACAAAAACTCTTCAATGAAATAAACAACACCCTCTTCAAAGGAACCCTCACCAACAAACAAAAGGAGGGAATAAATTACAAACTAAAAGCATTTGATAAACATGATATTACTGATGACAGATGGCGAGCTTATATGCTGGCAACCTCGTTCCATGAAACCGCAAGAACCATGCAACCAATTGAAGAAAGAGGCAAAGGAGCCGGCAAGCCATACGGACAAAGGCGTAAATATAGTGGCGCAATATATGCTGAACCCGACAAGCTGTTTTTTGGTCGTGGTGATGTTCAACTAACCTGGTATGAGAACTACGAGCTGATGGGCAGGTTGCTTGATTTACCGCTCTTAGAAGAGCCTGAGTTGGCATTGAACCCACTTGTGTCGGCAAGGATTATGATTGAAGGAATGACTCGCGGTGTGTCTGGGAGGGGCGACTTCACTGGCGTGTCGTTAGAGAATTATTTTAATGCAAATAGAGAAGATCCGTTTAACGCAAGGAGGATTATAAATAGGTTGGATTGTGCAAAACTGATTGAAGGGTATTACAGAAAGTTTTTGAGTGCTTTAAGAAATAGTGGTTTGGTATTGGTATTTGCTGTTGTCAGTTCTCTATTAATGCTTGGAGGTTGTAAGCCAAAACAGTTAGTTAATGAGCAATATGTTGCAGTAACCGACAGCACCACAGTTTTGCAAATGAGTGATAGCCTACAAATAAAAGAATGGCAAATGTCTATTCTTAGAACTCATTTTAATAGGTTTATAGAGGATAACTTTAATTTAGAGAGCAAGACGTGGCAAAAGGAGATTAATTATGATACAGACGCCCAGATTGACTCTGTTAGTGGTAAACACCCTGTGTTGAGTGAGGTTGTTTCAATAAATATTATAACATTTGAGAAATCGCTAAAAGATCATGAAGCTCTTATAAAAGAAGATTCAATAGAGAAAACTAATGTATCTACATCAAGTAGTAACATGGGTTTTAAGGTTGAAAAATTACTTGATGAAACTAGGTCTGTTGAAACAGAACCTGTTTATAATTTTAGCATGAGGTATGTATTGGTTTGTATTGTAGTTGTTTTATTTTTAGTGCTGACAGGTCAAAAAATTATTGCATCGTCTTAAAGTTAGCTTATAATCACCTCCCCGGTCTGAATTTGAGCTCAAGTTTTGGTCGCGGCCTCATCTTCCCCGACATCATATCTCTACTCCAAAGGCAAAGGAAACACGAGAACACTATATCTATCGATTCGTATGAAGTTGACTTATTTAATAACATGAATCTTTGCGATGACACCTTTGAGTCGCAATTGGTTAAAGCTCAAGTCTTGCAAGACATTAAAAAGCTAGTATGTTATTTGCCCGACAAACAACGTGAGGTGCTTGAGATGAGGTATTATAAGGATTTAAGTTTTCAAGAGATTGCCGACATAACTGGCGTTAGTATTAATACTGCATTATGTAGAATGCGATATGCAATTTTAAATATGCGTAAGTTGGCTAGCGACAATAAGATGATACTTACGTTGAATTGATATATACCTAGAATTGAGGCATAAAAAAAGCCAACTATTAAGTCGGCTTTTTTATAGGGTAGGAGTTCTTATCATATTACGCAGACAACTGCTTATGATGATAGAGTGTAAATATCTAATGTAGAATAAAAAACTTAAAAGATAGAAACAAACTTTGAGGTTCACTTTTATTTTCTAAGTGCTAATACTTCAGAATGCGGATACTTCAAATAACGTCTTAACCAGTTTTTTAGGTTGACTAAGCTGTCCTGAGAAGTCTTATATATCATTCGGCTCGATAACAATTGAATCGTTTGATACTAATTTTTCCGAATTGTGAAGCAGAATTATTAAAATCTAAATTTTAAAAGTATTCAGCTTCGAAATAGATACCATCAATATCAATAATGAAATGATGTAGTAAATAAATCAATTCTTAATCTTCTTAGTATTTGCAGTAAGTAGTAATAATTTCGTTAGAAATGTATTTCTAAGTGCTGTTACAATATCACAATATGCATCGATTAATCATTCAGTTTGTATGAAAAAAAACATTAAAGCTTTTAGTTATTATAAACATTGGAGATTGATTAAACAAGTTTAATCATCTCTAGAATGATAATCTTTACTGTCTTTTGCAAAATTTCAAAGAACTCCTATTTCTGTCATCTTTATATTTAAAACGATGTTCTTCAGTTTTTGTTCATTGCAAATATAATTAATTATCTAAATAGTATGCAAATCTTTTGAGGTGTATTTATAAACAAGCTTTGAACAGGTTATCAACAAGTTACCAACAAAGTGGCTTAAATAGTTACAGCAAGCGGTTCTACCGTAAGTTGGTTGATGTATTTTATATCTAATTTCCAAATATATTTAATGGAAAAATATATTTAACCCCAAAAATGTGATATTTCATTTATTTAAATGCAAACTATTTGTGAACTATTTGTGGGAAATTAAATTTAAACCTACAATTGAGATTATTAGGGTGCATAGAAAAAATATTTTGAGTGCAGAAACCGGTTCCTTTAAAATAAATATCCCTGCAAGGACAGTGAAGATGGCTCCTAATCCGGCCCAAACTGCATATCCTATACTAACATTTACACCATTATCAATTGCTTTATATAGCATTAACATGCTCAACGAAACAGATAGTATGAATGAGAGTATCCAAAGATACATTTCTTTACCCGACGTGACAGATATTTTAGATAAACTAAATGCAAACACGGATTCAAATAATCCACCAATTATTAATAGTATCCAATTCATTATTTATGATTTAAAGCGCAAAGATAATGATTTTGGAATTAAGAAGGTGGGTTGCCATGCTTTTTAGGTGGGTTGCTTTCAGTTTTATTTGCTGTCATTTCAAGACCCTGTAGTATCTTAATACGAGTGTCGGCAGGCAGGATTATTTCATCAATATAACCTTTCTCGGCAGCCCTATATGGATTTGTAAATAGGTTGCTGTATTCTTTTATTGCTTCTTTGCGCTCTTCTTCATTTGACGATCTGTAGAGAATATTAACGGCGCCCTCGGCACCCATTACAGCAATTTCTGCATTTGGATAAGCAAGGTTCAGATCGGCACCAGACTCTTTAGATGACATCACTACATAGGCACCTCCGTATGCTTTGCGTGTTATGAGAGTGATTTTTGGAACTGTTGCTTCAACGTAAGCATACATTATTTTGGCTCCATGACGTATAATGCCGTTGTGCTCTTGATCTCTTCCTGGCAAGAAACCAGGAACATCAACAAACGTGATAAGGGGAATATCAAAACAGTCGCAAAAACGAATAAATCTTGCAGCCTTGTCAGATGCATCAATATCTAATACTCCAGCAAGATATGCTGGCTGGTTGGCAACAATACCTACTGGCTGCCCACCCATCCTTGCAAAGCCTATAACAACATTTTGTGCAAACTGACTCATTACTTCAAAGAAATAGTTTTCGTCTACCACCTCTTCGATAAGTTGTTTGATGTCGTAAGGAATATTTGAATCTTCGGGAATTAACTCTTCTATACTAGTTGTTTTGCGTGTGTTTGTATCGCGCGTGCTTGTTAATGGAGGGTCTTCCATATTGTTAGATGGGAGGAAGCTAATAAGCTCTCTAATCATCATTAAAGTCTCTTCCTCGTCGTTGCCCACAAAATGAGCAACTCCACTTTTAGAAGAGTGTACAGATGCACCACCCAATTCTTCTTTGGTAAGCTCTTCGTGTGTAACGGCTTTTACGACATCGGGACCGGTTACAAACATATAACTTTCGTCTTTTACCATAAAGATGTAATCGGTAAGGGCGGGCGAGTAGCATGCTCCACCTGCGCAAGGACCAAGTATTGCAGAGATTTGAGGTATTACACCCGATGATTTTACATTCTGATTAAATATTTCGGAGTATCCGCTTAATGCCATAACTCCCTCTTGTATACGAGCTCCACCCGAATCGTTTAAAGCTATTATTGGGGCACCGTTTTTTAGTGCAAGCTTCTGAACCTTTACAATTTTATTGGCATTTGTTCGAGAAAGCGATCCTCCGTAAACAGTAAAGTCATATGCATAAACATATACAAGCCTACCTTCAATCTTGCCGTAACCAGCAACTACACCATCGCCAGGCACTCGTTTGTTTTGCATATTGTAATTGTGAGAGTCGTGCAGTACAAACTTATCAACCTCCACAAATGTGTTATCATCTAACAGCATATCAATTCTTTCTCTTGCTGTTTGTTTGCCTGCTTTCTTCTGCTTTTCTATAGCTTTTTCGCCTCCCCCAAGCTCGGCTGCTTTATCTTTTTCTGTAAATTCCTGAAATATATCTTTTAATGACATTATATATCTATTTAATTGGTTTTGAAAGTGATGAGTAGTTGATCGCGAATTACTGAATCGCCTTCATCGATATGAATTTTCTCAACTATAGCATTTTGCGCTGCTGTGTAGGTGCTTTGCATTTTCATGGCCTCAACCACAATTAATGGGTCGCCCTGCTTAACTTCTTGGTTTTCGACTACCATAACTTTTATAATTTTACCTGGCATTGGCGATGTGATAGTTTCTTGCACATCATCAACTGAAGATTGCCTGCCTCTTAGGTATTTCTTTTGAGGATTAGATAGCTCTATATCGAAATTTCTGAAATGTGTGGTGATGGTATACCTTCCTTCAGAATGTCGTACCGATTCGGCATTATACGAGCGCCCCTCATATAGTATTGAGCAAAAGCCACTTTCGGACATTACCACATCTATATCATATATTTTGCCATCTACTGCAATCTCAACCTTGTTACCGTCTTTAGAGATCATTTCGACCTCACGTAACCTATTATCTAGCTTTGCTCTCATATTCTTAAAACTCCTTTTTGTTTGCCAAATGCACGCCACTTGCTAATAGGACGATTATCTGGAACTGCAGTAGTTGATTCATTATTATTTACAATATAATCGATATATGCAGCTATAATTGCCATATCCTCAATCTCATCTTCAAGTTCATTTCCCTTTTGAAGTTTTTGAGTGTTCTCGTCGATAAAATGTGTAGTGTAATTACCTTGTACGAACTCACGATTATCCATAATACGCCGTAGATAATCGATATTGGTTTTTACACCCGTAATCTTATATTCGTAAAGCACTCGTCGCATTCGCTCAAGCGCATACTCTCTGTTGGTTGCCCAAACAATGAGTTTGCTAATCATTGAATCGTAATAGATAGAGATCTCGTAGCCTGTATAGATGTGAGTATCAATGCGCACACCCAAGCCTTTGGGCGTTTGTATTGAATGAATTACACCGGGAGAGGGTGTGAAGTTGTTTTCGGTATCTTCGGCATAGATACGACACTCAATTGCATGGCCACGTTGATGAAGTTGGTTTTGACTATAGCTAAGCTTTCGTCCGTTGGCAATATTAATCTGTTCTTTCACAATATCAACCCCCAGAACCTCTTCTGTAATAGGATGCTCTACCTGCAGACGAGTATTCATTTCAAGAAAGTAGAAGTTCATATTGTTGTCAACTAAAAACTCTACTGTGCCCGCACCTACATAGTTTATTGATTTGGCTGCCTTAACGGCTATTGCGCCCATTGCAAGACGGGTTTTATTGTTGATAAAAGGAGATGGACTCTCTTCGATAATCTTTTGATGACGGCGCTGTACAGAGCATTCGCGATCAAAAAGATGTATTACATTGCCATGAGTATCTCCAATAAATTGCATCTCTACATGGTGAGGCGACTCGATATATTTTTCTATATATACTGAGTCATTACCAAATGAGGCCATTGCTTCTGATTTGGCAGCGTCGTAAGCCTCTTGAAGATGCTTTTCTTTATATACTAGTCGCATGCCCTTACCACCCCCACCTGCCGTGGCTTTTATTATCACAGGGTATCCAATTTTTCTGCATACACGATACAGGTCTCTAGACTTTAAGTCTTCGGAAGTGCCTGGCACAACAGGCACTTTTGCTTCTATCATCTTTTTGCGTGCAGATATTTTATCGCCCATTGCCTCGATACTCTCGGCAGAGGGTCCAATAAAAATAATGCCTTCATCTTTACAACGACGTGCAAAATCGGCATTCTCACTCAAAAAACCGTAACCTGGATGTATTGCGTCTACTTTAAACTGTTTAGCAGCTTCTATTATTTTATCTATATTCAGATAGCTGTCTTTTGCTGATGCTAAGCCAATATTTATGGCTTCGTCTGCATAGGCAACATGTTTAGATGTTCTGTCTACCTCTGAATAGATGGCCACCGTTTGAATGCCCATCTCTTTGCATGTTCGCATTACCCGAACGGCTATTTCGCCTCGGTTAGCTATTAATATTTTTTGTATCATTTATTTCTATACTCCTTATAGATTTTTCCTCGGAATATAGTAACAACAAATATTATTAATAATTGTTTGACCAGCTTGGTTGGATAATGCTACCCTTTTCTTCGTCGTTTTCTATATGAAGGTGAGTCTCAATCTCCTGTTGCATCTCTTCGACATGAGAAATAACACCTACAATTCTATTTTCTTTTCTTAGTGACTTTAGAGTATCGAACACTACATTTAGTGATTCTTTGTCTAGAGAACCAAAACCTTCGTCGAGGAAGAAAAAATTTTGATTAGATTCTGTTATCTTTTGTATATTATCGGCAAGAGCCAGAGCTAGTGATAAAGATGCTTGAAATGTTTGGCCTCCAGACAAGGTTTTTACACTTCTTTGTTTGCCGCCATTCATGAAGTCGCGTATCCTGAAATTGTTGTCTTCAGATATTTCGAGGCTGAGCTTTTGACGAGTTAACTGGAAGAAACGGCTGTTTGCGGCATTGCATAGGTTTTGGAGGTAAACTGATGAGATGTAATTAACAAAACCACTTGCTTTGAATAGCGACTTCATTGTTTTTATGTAATCGGACCTGGTTTCTAGGGTTTTAAACTCCTTTTGTAGTGTGAGTTGAGTTTCAATGTTTTTTATCAATCTCTTGTGTTGTTCATTAATCTGCCCACGCTCTTCGCTCATTTGACCAACTTGAGCTTTAATTTCATTAATCTCGTTTTTTAGCTGGTTGTGCATATCGCTATCATATTTACTTTCACCAACTTCATTTTGATACTGCTCGAATGTAGATTTACTCTTCAATATATTATTCTTGAACTCTTCAATCCTTAGTTTTTCGGCTCTGATATCTATTTCGTCTGCAAGTAATGTCTCTACCTCTTTAATAGAAGTGAAGTCCGATTTGTCTAATTCGTAACTTATGTTTTTTTTGAGATCTTCTATATATGATTGTTCTTTTTTTAGTTCACCAATATTTGCTACTAGTTGACCATTTAATATATCTCTTTGTTGACTTTTTTGCTGTAACAGGTTAACATTATGGCTGTACTCCTTTTCTATTCGTTTATATTCATTCAATAGTATATTTCTCTCTTCAATTATACTGTCTTCTTTATATTCGGTATAATCTTTGAGGCTTACAGTTTTTAATTGTTGATGCAAGGAGTGTAGAGTGGTCTTGTGTATTGTAAGTGATTTATTTAGTTCTTCGAGCCTGAGCCTTGCACGCTCAAGCTTGTTTTCATTATTATTTAGATAAGACACTTTTTGCTTCAACTCATCTTCGCTTGTTGTTATTTTAATCTGAATCAGTTTCATATCTTCGAAGGCACTGTTCAGTTCTTCAATTGTGAGGTATTTATTCCATACAAACTGTTTAGAGTGATTGTTGTAGTTGGTGACTGATTTATTGTTCTCCTTCTCAAGTTCTTCGGCTCTACGTTTTAATTCGTTATAGCTAACTTCAAGAACGCTCAACTGCTTACTAACTGATGATACAGTCTGTTGCTTTTTATCTAATGCTAGCCTCCTGTTTTTTATTTCAAGTTGTAACGCTTTTAGGTCTTCACTTTTAAACAGTTCGGGGTGATGCAGTGAACCGCAAAGAGGGCAGGGGGTGTTATCCTTGAGGTTCTCGGCAAAAGCTTCTAGTCGCGACTTTACCAATACATGACTCTCGTACTCTGTTAAATCGGACTGCAGTTTATTTAATTTTGAAGTTTCGGACTCCAAATATTGAGTGCATTTATTGAAGCTCAAGTTAGTTGCACCATTAAATATTGAGTCTTTTAGTATACTCTCTTTATTTGTTAGAAGCTCTTTTTGCCTGTCGCTACAAATTTTTAGTTGATCTTTTGTATCGTTAATTTGTTTTTCTAAATTGTGCTTCTCAGTATACCAAGCTTTAATATTAGTGAGAAGAGTGAAGTCGGGCATACTAGCTCGCAATTTACTTATGTTCTTCTCGAGTGTATCCTTGTTTTTCTTTAAACCAGCAACAACTTTATTGGTTTCTTCCCAGTATTTATTGCCATCTTCTACTCTTTTAGCTTCATCTACTACTGCTTCCTCCAGCTCTTTTATCTCAATTAAAGTATTAAGCTCATCAGCTTTTCTTCTCAGATTGTCGCGCTTCTCGTATTGCAACTTTAATCTCTCAACTACATTAGTTAACTTGTCAATACTTTCATTATCGAGTTTGAGCTTTGCCTCATCAGTCAATATTTGTTCTCTTCGAGACCTCTCCTTTGCTCTGTTTTCGTTTAAAGATTTTAATAAGTGTTTAAAGGCTGCTACCGACTGCTCGTACCTTGTAATCCGCATTTCTAATTTAGTAAATTCGGGTTGCTGCTGAAGGAGACTATTTAGTGCTTTCTGCGACTCA
>DUUR01000254.1 GCA_012841425.1 Bacteroidales bacterium
AATTATATATTTTCATTTGATTCTTCATTAAAAGTTCAATGTTAGTTTGCCAGAAATTATTCTGTATGAAGGATAATTGAATCCATCTTGTCCAATTCCGTCCACGTTTACGCCTTTATAATCGGTTAATACGAGTAGGTTTCTGCCAATAACTGAGAAGCTAGCACTATTAAGCCAGTTTTTAATACCTAGCTTTTCTGTAGGAATTCTATACGAAAGCGATAACTCTCTTAATGCAACATGAGTTGTGCTCTCAATCCAGTAATCAGTAACCTGCGAAGCATTAAATACGCGAGTCGTAAAATTAAGCGGTTTACCTGCTTGTGCCGATAAGTCCGAAAACTCTGAACGATAAACATAAGTCAGATATTGAGCCGTTTCATTAAACTTCTCACCACCCTGTTGCCAGTCAACAACTGCATATAGAGTAAAAGGACCATATGTGAAAGTATTAGTTAGCCCAACATTAAAATTTGGTGATGCTTCACCAATTATCTTCGAGTTTCCTGTTCGTGGATTCACATAAAATACTGGCTCTTCTTCTGCGGTTCCCAACTTGGCTTTTTCCACTACCACACCAAATTCATTTACAGCATAGTCATCAATTTTAAGCGACCCATCGCCCGCATTAGTTACAAACCCCTGTTCATTTGTTTCAAGCTGAGAAAGTGAAGAGTGTATGCTATATCCATATATAGCAGTTGTACTTGCACCCACTGCTTTGCGATAGCCGTTTTGAGTAAACTCTGGAACATCTCCCAATGAAGTGATTTCGCTTCTTACGCGACTAAAAGTAGCACCTGAAGTCCAACTGAAATTTTTTCTGTCTATTATTCTACCATTTATTTCCAATTCAATAGAGTTTGATTTAACAGCGCCCAAATTGTCATATATGTTGGCAGAACCTGCAATTGGAGCGAATGCCGGAACAGAGATAAAATCATTAGTGCTGTTTGAAAATGCATAGTTAAATTGAATATTTAACCAGTTAAATGCAATAGCATCAAATCCAAGTTCAGTCTCTTCGGTTATCGCTCTCTTCAGGTCGGTGTTGTCATTCTGCGTATAGCTTACACCACCCGAACTTGAAATTGTAACCCTGCTATCTTTTGCTCCAAATGGGGGTAAACTTCCTGCCTGACCATATGCTACACGTAGTTTCAATTCATTTAAGTTGTTAATTTTGAAGTCTTCAGTTATTCTATATGCAACTGCAACACGTGGAAAAAATGCAGTTCCTACATCTCTACCAAATCTTGAGCTCTGATCTAATCTCCCAAGAGCATCCAGAAATATCCTGTTTTTCCAACTCAATTTTGCATTAAGAAAATAACCATAGTTTACTGTTTTATTCCAGATCGAAGAGATTTCTCTTGTGCTTGATTCAGTTGCATTAAGACTTTTAACCGGTGCTGTCAGATTTCTTCCCGATGCACTAAAACCAGTCAACTGTGAAGCTTCATAAACATATTTTGCCGCAATACCCCAATCAATATTTCCACTGGTTCTGCCGTAATTTAGTTGCACCTGTCCGTTTTTACTACTACTGGTTTGGGCTGACAATCCATAATTACCATTATTAAGGTTCAGGTTTGGTGATATTGTTCTAAAACCAATAGGATAATATTCCTCAGTGTTGTAATAACTATTCTGCAGCGATGCCGAAGCTTCTGCACTAAGGTGATCAGTTATTTTGTAATTGATTTTTCCACCAAGTAGGAGGTTCTCGGTAATATAACTAAACTGTTTATTGTTTAGATTATATAGAGGATTACTCCACTGCTGGCCCGATAATTCGCTTCCTTCGGGGAAAAACACATATTTTCCTTCAGAATCTTTCTCCGACAAATTTATATGAGGCTCAACCAATAGAGTAGAGTATAGTAGTCCATCCGATCTCGAAGAAACCTCTGTTGAGGGGTTGTCCGAATAAGAATACTGCGCTGTAACCTCTGCTGTTAATTTATCAGATACTTTATAGCCTAAATTAAATAATATATTTTGTTTAGTATCAGCATTCACTACTTCAGATATACCTCCCTTGTACTGGTTTTGCCCAGAAATGTAAATATTATATTTATCTCCATTAGCCGATACAGATGCTGAATTTGTAAAGTATGCATTACTACCCAGTATATTTCTTGTATTATCATTAAAGCTTTGATAAGGATGCAGGTTCACAGAAAACCCATTGTCTTGATAATCTATAACTCGTGCACCGTCTACTAACATAAACGAACCATCCTGATTAACTCTAAAGTGATGAAATTTTGAAGTTGGTGGCAGAAGTAAAATATCAGTAATTCCAATTTCGTTGTCAATACTAATATTTAGTTTTCGGTCACCGCGACCTTTCTTTGTAAGTATTTGAATTATCCCGCCTTCACCTCTAGTACCATATAATGCCGATGCTGCGGCTCCCTTAACTACCTCTATAGATTCAATATCATTGGGACTGATGTCCGAAAGGCGCAAACCTGTTACGAAGCCATCAACTACAATCAGAGGTTCTATATCTCCTCCAACCGATTTAGACCCTCTAAGGTAAACAGAGGCTCCACGGTTTCCACCCGATTGATCTACACGCAATCCTGCAACTTTACCTCTTAAACTAGTAGACGCATCTGTTGCAGGTACTGTGCTGATCAGGTCGTTATCTATCTTTGTAAGTGCAAATGAAAGATTCCTTCTGCTAGTTCCAACAGCAACACCTGTCACTACTATTTCATCAAGAACATTAAGGTCCTCACTTAATATAATATCCACATTCTCATCCGCCTCATATACATCAATCTCTGTAGATCTAAATCCAATAAATGAGATGGTTAGTGTTATGGGCAACTCCAGATCTGTTGTTATACTAAAATTACCATCAATATCAGTAGTAGTGC
>DUUR01000025.1 GCA_012841425.1 Bacteroidales bacterium
ACAGCAGTTTCTACTGTATCTACATTTTTGATTACAAGCGAACGTTTTTGTCCCACTTCGCGTAATTTGCAATTACGTGGGTTAGATTGAACATAAGATAACAACCTATCAAAAGCAGATGACATGTAGTAAGGAGAGTTGGAATCTGATATTAGATTTAGTGAGATTTGCCCATTTTTTAGAACCACCTTTTCTATTCCTAGAGGTTTAGCTAATCGCCTTAATCTTACAATTCTGATTAACTCTTTAGCCTGAGATGGGATCTTACCAAAACGATCTTCTATGCGATTTGTGAAGTTTATGATTTCAGTTTCGGTCTCCATCTCATCAAGCTCACGATAAATAGCAACCCTCTCAGCATCATTTGGAATATACATTACTGGAAACATAAGTTCCAGATCACTCTCTACATGTACATCATCCACAAATTCCTCAGCTTCGCTTTTTATTGCCAGTTCTTCTTTATAGAGATCTGAAAACTCATCTTTTCTAAGCTCGTATACAGCTTCTGTAAGAATCTTTTTGTAAGTCTCGTAGCCCAGATCGGCTATAAATCCGCTCTGCTCTGCACCCAATAAATTACCTGCTCCACGAATATCTAGATCGTGCATTGCAATATTTAGTCCACTACCTAGCTCTGCAAAATTCTCTATTGCCTGTAGCCTCCTTCTTGAGTCGGTGCTAAGTGTATAAAGAGGTGGTGCCAGTAGGTAGCAAAAAGCTTTTCTGTTGCTTCGCCCCACCCTACCACGTAACTGGTGCAAATCGCTTAATCCAAAATTTTGAGCATCAATTACAATAATTGTATTAACATTAGGCATATCTATGCCCGACTCAATTATTGTTGTAGCAATTAGCACATCTTGCTCATGATTCATAAAATCAGTTATCACACCCTCCAGCTTCTTTGCATCCATCTGTCCATGACCTACTGCGACCTTAATACCAGGTATTTCTCTCATTAACAGAGACTCCAACTCGTAAATATTCTGAATTCTATTATTAACAATAAAAGCCTGTCCGTTTCTGCTTATTTCAAAATCGATAGCTTCGCGGATAATCTCCAAGTCAAATGTATGAACCTCGGTCTGTATTGGATACCGATTAGGCGGCGGTGTGCTGATGATAGATAAATCACGTGAGCCCATAAGAGAAAATTGCAAAGTACGCGGTATAGGTGTTGCAGTCATAGTTAATGTATCTACGTTAGTCTTCATCTGCTTTAACTTTTCTTTGGTAGACACACCAAATTTCTGCTCCTCATCAATTATAAGTAGTCCCAAATCTTTAAACTTAACATCTTTACTTACCAAGCGATGTGTACCTATAAGAATATCAATCTTACCATTTTGCAAATCTTCCAGAATCTCTTTTTGCTCTTTTGAAGTTCTTACTCTGCTTAAATAATCTACTCTAACCGGGAAGTTTTCGAGTCTGCCACTAAAGGTATGATAGTGCTGAGTAGCCAATACCGTTGTAGGTACGAGCACAGCAGTTTGTTTTCCATCGGTGGCTGCTTTAAAAGCGGCCCTTATGGCAATCTCAGTTTTCCCAAAGCCTACATCACCACACACAAGCCTATCCATAGGCTGCTCACTCTGCATATCAATTTTAATATCGCGCGTAGCTTTTACCTGATCTGGGGTATCCTCGTACATAAAAGATGCCTCCAGCTCGGTCTGAAGATAAGTATCACTTGAGTATGCAAACCCTTTCTCTTGTTGCCTTTCGGCATAAAGTTTAATTAAGTCACGAGCAATATCCTTTATCTTAGATTTAGTTTTTGCTTTAACACGCTCCCATGCGCCAGATCCTAGCTTGTTTAATTTTGGCGACTCTCCTTCCTTGCCTTTATACTTAGAAACTTTATGCAGAGCATGAATGGATACAAAAACTGCATCATTGTTATGGTAAGTCAACTTAATAACCTCCTGCACCTTCTCTCCTATTGGCAGTCTAACAAGCCCTGCAAACTTACCAATCCCATGATCCATATGCACAACATAATCGCCTGTTTGAAGCTGATTTAACTCCTTTAGTGTGAGTGCAACTTTGCCTGATCGTGCCTTATCAGATTTGAGGCTGTATTTATGAAACCTATCAAAGATTTGATGATCGGTGAAACAGCATATTTTTGTTGTAGCATCCGAAAAACCCTCGTGCAAAGTTTTATTAACAGGTATAAATGGAATAGAGTCGTTTCTGTCTTCAAAGATATGAAATAGTCGCTTCTGCTGCTTTTCGCTATCACTAAGTATATATATTGTATACCCTTCATCCATAAACTGATGAAGGGAATCAGAGAGTAAATCAAAATTCTTGTGATATAGAGGCTGTGGTGAAGTTTTAAAATTCACAACTGCATTAGGAGTATCAATAAACTTAGCATCAAATCTTAATTGAGTAAATCTACGTAGGTCTACTTCAAAATCCTCATGCGATAGGAGGTCTGCCTTTATATACTCTACATTTTCACGATCAATATCTATATGCAGCTCATCTTCATTTAAAGACTGAACACGACTTAAAATCCATCGCATATCCTCTATCCCTAATATAGAATTGCTTGGAAGAGATGAAAACAGAGATGAGTTTCTTGAACTAGTTTTAGATAGCTCAGGAACAATTCTTATATTATTAAACTTCTCTATTGAGAGCTGTGATTCCATATCGAAGTTTCGAATCGACTCCACCTCGTCTCCAAAGAAGTCGATACGATAAGGAAATTCTGATGAGTACGAGAACAGATCCAAAATACTACCACGTTGTGCATACTGACCAGGTTCATATACGTAATCTACATACTTGAAGCCATAGTTATCTAGAACCTCACTTACAAATGAAGAGTCTATTTGCTCACCCACTGACACTGTTAATGTATGCTCTTTTAAATGTTCGCTGGAGACAGTTTTTTCGATTAATGCGTCGGGGTAACTAACTATTATTAGTGGAGCTGCATTTTCTTGAAGACGACTTAATACAGCGGTTCTGAGCACCTCATTTGCGGCATCTAACTGACCATATTTTGCTGCTCTTTTATATGCTGAAGGAAAAAACAACACATCTTGAGATCCAATAATCTGGGTAATATCATGGTAAAAATATCCTGCCGATTCTGCATCATTTAGTATATACAGATAGGTTTGTGGACTCTTCCTAAATAACGATGTAGCTAATAAAGAATGCGAAGAACCCTGTAAACCCTTTACTGATAAAATATCTACTTTCTTTAGTAAAGAATCTACAGCTGTTATATCCGGGTTTTTCTCAACCCTCTCAAGAAGACCTTTAATTTCTATTGCTTTAACCATTTATTGAGTATACAAAGTTAGCTTATTTTTTTTATTATCTTTGTTGCGTTGACATTAGAATTATATTATTATGCAAATAGAGGCAAAGTATACACCCGATTATATTTTTGAAAGCAGTTGGGAGGTTTGTAATAAAGTTGGCGGTATTTACACAGTACTTTCTACACGAGCCAACTCATTACAGAAAATACATAAAGATCAGATATTTTTTGTGGGACCCGATATATGGGTAGAAAAAGAGAGCACCTGGTTTAAGGAAGATAAAGAATTATACCCAGAATGGATAAATCATGCATTGAAAGCTCAACAACTTCATATTAGAGCAGGAAGATGGGATGTGCCTGGAGAGCCAATAGTGTTTTTGATTAAATTCGAGCAATTCATGAACCGACATAACGAGATATATGCTAAGATGTGGCAAGACTTCGAAGTGGATTCTATAGACTCGTATGGCGATTATCAGGAGTCTACAATGTTTGCTTATGCAACAGGTTTATTGATAGAAAGTTTCTACCGTTATCACCACTTAGAATCTTACAATGTAATTGCACACTTTAATGAATGGATGCTTGGAGCAGGAGCACTATACATTAAGAAACATGTGCCCAAGATTGCAACTATGTTTACTACACATGCAACCACAATTGGGCGCTCTATTGCTGGAAATAATTTACCTTTATATAGCCACCTTAGCGAATATAATGGTGATCAAATGGCACGTCAGTTAAATGTTTCTGCCAAACATTCTATAGAAAAGATTACAGCAAGAAACGTAGATTGCTTTACAACAGTTAGCGACATTACAGCAGAAGAGAGTGCTCAACTTCTTCAAAGACAGCCCGACGTAGTAACACCAAATGGATTTGAAAAAGACTTTATCCCTAAAGGATTAAAATATAAAAGGGCACATAACAAAGCAAGAAAGGCTTTATTGAATATTGCTGAAAAGACTATAGGACACACTGTGCATCAAGATGCTTTGTTAGTCGGCATTAGTGGGAGATATGAATATAAGAACAAAGGTATTGATGTATTTATAGATTCAATGAAACATCTTTTAAATTTAACAGAGCTCACTAGAGATATCATTGCCTTTATTATGGTTCCAGCTTGGATTAAAGGCCCAAGAAAAGATATACAACAATTGCTTTCAAGCACGAACTCAAACGATTCTTTAGATTTGCAAGATATTGAATATGCAAAAGCATATCCGTTTGTAACCCATCAACTGTTTGAACCCGAACATGACAGAGTTGTAAATCACGTAAGACATTGTGGGTTTAAAAACCAACAAAAAGATAGGGTTAAGATTATATTTGTTCCTTCCTATCTAAATGGAGATGATGGTATATTTAATATGGACTATTATGATCTTTTAATAGGACTAGATATGTCTGTCTTCCCATCATATTACGAGCCTTGGGGCTACACACCTCACGAAAGTGTAGCATTTGCTATTCCCACAATTACTACTTCCCTCTCGGGTTTTGGAACATGGGCACGAAAAGAGGGGGATCACAAATCGGGATTAGATGATGGTATAGAGGTAATATATCGAAATGATTTTAATTATAATGAGGTGATTGAAGAGTTGGCATCTTTAATTTTCGATTTCTCATTAAAAAGTACCGAACAAGTAGCACTATTAAAAGAAAGAGCAACTGAGCTGTCAGACAAAGCAGACTGGGCACATTTTATTAAGAACTATAGAGAAGCTTATGGCAAAGCATTGCATAACTCATTTGTTAGATTATCTAAACCCTATAAACTAAAGTCGGATTAAATCGTTATATTTGTCGCGTTTATTGTTTTATTGTTTAGAGAGTTATCTACTACAATTAAGAAAAAGAATTAATTTAAACGAATAGTAATGATAATTAAATCGAGTTATTCAAATAACCCAGTTTGGAGAGATATTAATGTGCACGCAGTACTTCCTACAGAACTTCAACCTTTAGAGGAAATTTCACATAATCTATGGTGGGTGTGGAACGAAGAAGTTAAAGCTATTTTGGAAAAATTAGATCCAGAAGAATGGGAGCAGGGAGAAAAAAACCCCATTGCGATGTTGCAAAATCTCAAATCAGATGTTAGGGAGAAAGCTGTAAAGGATACTGAACTTATGACTCGTATACAGAATGTTTACGAGAAGTTCAATAACTATATGAACGAGCCATACGACAAGGATCGTCCAAGCATTGCATACTTTAGTATGGAATACGGATTATCACATGTATTAAAAATATACTCTGGAGGCTTGGGAGTGTTGGCGGGCGATTATTTAAAAGAAGCTAGTGATAGCAGAGTTGACATGACAGCTGTGGGATTTCTATATCGTTATGGCTACTTCACTCAATCTCTTTCTGTTGACGGTCAGCAGGTAGCTAGTTATGAAGCTCAAAACTTTGGTAACCTTCCAATAACTCAAGTAAAGAATGACGATGGTTCTCCGATGATCCTTGAAGTTCCATTTCACGACAGGTCTATCTACTCAAATATATGGAAAGTTGCTGTTGGTAGGATCAATCTTTATTTGATGGATACCGATATTGAGCAGAATAGTGAGTACGATCGCTATATCACTCATCAGCTTTATGGCGGTGATTGG
Source organism: Bacteroidales bacterium (assembly GCA_012841425.1). Classification (GTDB taxonomy): domain Bacteria; phylum Bacteroidota; class Bacteroidia; order Bacteroidales; family Dysgonomonadaceae; genus Proteiniphilum. The sequence goes on from DUUR01000025.1 coordinate 5,920, forward strand.
GAAAATAGGATGAAGCAGGAATATATGCTAGGTATTGGAGGTATCCTATTACTTAAAAAGCTTGGTATTAAAAAAGATGTATACCACATGAATGAGGGACATGCTGCATTCATTAGTGTGCAACGTCTTATAGATTATATTAGTGAAGATAAACTACCATTTAACGTAGCACTTGAATTAGTGCGTGCTTCATCACTCTATACAGTTCACACACCCGTTCCGGCAGGTCATGACTATTTTGATGAATCGCTCATGGCAAAATATCTAACTCCCATTGTAGAGAAACTAGGTATTCCATGGCAACAGTTCATGGATATGGGTCGTGCAAACCCTGGCACAAATGAGAAATTCTCGATGAGTGTATTTGCATTGAATACAGCACAAGAAGCTAACGGTGTTAGCAAACTACATGGCACTGTATCACAAAAGATGTTTCAACCTGTATGGAAAGGTTATTTCCCAGAAGAATTACATGTTAGCTATGTAACAAACGGCATTCACCTCCCTACTTGGGCGACTTCTTCAGTTAAGAATTTGTACGAGAAACATTTTGGCGAAAACTTCTTTAACGATCAGTCAAATTCAGACTTGTGGAATAACATTTACAATGTTAGTGACGATGAGTTATGGGCTTTACGTACTCATTTGAAACAGAAACTTGTAGACTATATTCGAGTTGAGTTTAAAGATGGCTGGTTAAAAAATCAGGCCGACCCCTCAAGAATAATGAATATCCTTGAAGAAGTAAATCCTAATGCCCTTCTAATTGGATTCTCAAGAAGATTTGCCACTTATAAGCGTGCACATTTGCTATTTACAGATCTAGACCGATTGGCTAAGATTGTGAATAATCCAAAACATCCAGTACAGTTTATATTTGCTGGTAAGGCACACCCTGCAGATGGAGGAGGACAAGGGCTTATCAAGCAGATAGTAGAAATCTCTCGTCGACCAGAGTTCTTGGGCAAGATTATTTTCCTAGAGAATTACGATATGCGACTTGCCAAACGTTTAATTTCGGGAGTAGATATCTGGCTAAACACACCTACACGTGCTCAAGAAGCATCAGGTACATCTGGAGAGAAAGCAGAAATGAACGGAGTGTTGAATTTCTCGGTATTAGATGGATGGTGGTATGAAGGGTACAAAGAAGGTGCTGGATGGGCGTTAACGGATAAGCGAACTTACGACAATCAGGAGTTTCAAGATGAGCTCGATGCTACCACCATATACTCTATGCTGGAAAACGAGATTGTACCTCTATACTACGCAAGAAATAGCAATGGCTATTCTTATGAGTGGATTCAATATATCAAAAAATCAATGTCGGTTATTGCACCATGGTGTACTACCAAGAGAATGATGGACGATTATTTCGACCGTTTTTACAATAAGCTTGCTAAGCGATCAAAATTATTGAATGAAAATAATTATGCAAAAGCTAAAGAGATTGTAGAATGGAAAGAAGCAACTGCTGCAAATTGGAATTCATTTGAAATTGTTAAAGTAGATTTCAATTCAAATCATGATATTAATATAAATAATGGCAGTAACAAGGTTTATGCCACAGTTGTTATAGATAGAAAAGACTTAGCTTGCGATTTAGCCGTTGAGTGTGTTGTGGTTGACCATGACAACATCAACGCAACGCCTCAATTCATAGAATCTTATGAGTTTGATCTTGTAAAAACAGAGGGGTCTCTACAGTATTTTGAGACAAGCAAAATTCTAAACGATCCTGGTATTCACCAATATGGGCTTAGGGTATATCCAAAGAACCCTGATCTTCCACATAGAATGGATTTTGCATATATGAGGTGGATTTAAGAAAAATATAGCAACTCTTAAAGAAAAACGTTTCCAAATTGGAGACGTTTTTTTTGTTTCACTTAGGACACATCTAATAGTAACGATACCATAAAAAGAGTCTTATGAATTAAAAACTTATAGTAAACTCCACCTTCTTATAGTTTATTAAACTATCTTTGTACATGTAGTGTTTATTTGGTAATTACAGTAAAAAGTAAAAACTACACCTTAATATTTTAAATTGAAGTACCTGTCGTATATCTGCTTTATTATGATTGCATGGTATGGGTCAAAAAGATAATTTGAACAAAACAAATCATTTCATAAATGAAATATAGAAAATTAGGAAACACACAAATGATGATTTCCCCGCTAAGTTTCGGAGCTTCGTCGCTAGGAGGCGTATTTCATTCACTTAGAGAGGAAGAGGGAATTGAAGCAGTACATACTGCTGTAAACAATGGAATTAACTTTATTGACGTTTCACCATATTATGGTCACTTAAAAGCGGAGCACGTATTGGGAGAAGCCTTGAAAGGAATTGATAGGGATCGATATTATCTTTCTACAAAAGTAGGGAGGTATGGAAAAGATGGGATAAACTTGTGGGATTATAGTGCTGAGAAATCGATTGAAAGCGTGTTTGAAAGTATGGAGCGGTTGAATGTTGATTATATCGATTTGATCAATGTACATGACATTGAGTTTGCTGATTTGGATAAAATTTGTGAAGAAACCTTGCCCGCCTTAGTTGAACTTAAGAATAAAGGCTTAGTAAAACATGTGGGTATTACAAATTTAACATTACGGCATTTTGTGTATGTAATTGACAATGTACCTCCAGGCACTGTTGAGAGTATACTATCTTTTTGTCATTATACGCTAAATGATGATTCACTGGCCGATTATCTAGATTATTTTGAGAGTCACGGAGTTGGAGTAATAAATGCATCCCCATTCTCAATGGGCCTTCTCACTGAAAGAGGAGCTCCTGAATGGCATCCAGCTCCAAATCAGTTGAAGAAGTTGACTTCTAAGGCCGCAAATCATTGTAAGAGCAAGGGCGAGAGTATTGAGAAGCTAGCAATACAGTATTCGGTTTCAAATGAGAGAATTGCAACTACCCTATTTAGTACTACGAGAGCCTCTTCAGTAATAGAAAATTTGAAATGGGCGTCTGAGCCGATTAATGAGGAGTTACTCATGGAGGTGAAGGAAATCTTAAAACCTCGTTTTAGAGATACATGGTTAAATAGTTAAATATCTGTTCAAGGATATATAGAAACAAATAAAAAGATGAAAGCAGTAAATATATCGACTGTAGGTAAGATAGAGGTTGTTAATAAATCAATTCCTAAACTTGGCAGGGGTGAGGTATTATTAAAGATAAAATATGTAGGTTTTTGTGGATCCGATCTGAATACTTTTCTTGGCAAGAACCCAATGGTGAAACTTCCAGTAATCCCTGGTCATGAAATTAGTGCTGTCATAGCGCAAGTAGGAGACGAAGTACCAGATAATATTAAGATTAATTCACTTTGTACTGTAAACCCTTATACTAATTGCCAGCACTGCTCGTCGTGCAGAAATAGAAAACCGAACGCTTGCAGATTCAATGAAACTCTTGGTGTTCAGCGAGATGGAGCAATGAGTGAGTATATTGTGGCTCCATGGCAAAAGTTGATTATAGATGATGAAGTTACAGAGAGGAACTTGGCATTAATAGAACCACTTAGCGTTGGTTTTCATGCAGTTGCAAGGGCTAGCGTAACCGATACCGATGTAGTAATGGTTATTGGTTGTGGTATGATTGGCATGGGTGCTGTGATTCGTGCAGTACAGCGTGGTGCTAGTGTAATTGCAGTTGATGTAGATGATAAGAAGCTACAGTTGGCAAAGTCCTTGGGAGCGCTACACGGCATTAATTCTTCCTCAGAAAACCTACACTATAGGTTGAATGAGATAACCAACGGAATGGGTCCAGATGTTGTAATTGAGGCTGTAGGATCACCCTCAACGTATCGCATTGCAGTTGATGAGGTTGCCTATACAGGAAGGGTGATTTATATTGGTTATGCAAAGAGTGAAGTTTCATTTGAAACTAAATACTTTGTCTCTAAAGAATTAGATATAAGAGGTTCACGCAATGCATTACCAGAAGACTTTAGAGCTGTAATTGATTATGCGAAGCGAAACGGGATTCCGGATGAATTTGTAACCGCTATATACAAACCCGAAAAGGCCAAAGAAGCTCTTGAGTATTGGTCGAATAACAGTGGAAATGTGTTCAGAATCTTTATTGAATTTTAAATTATACAGACTATGGATTATTCAATTATTGACGCACATGCTCATCTGTGGTTAAAACAAGATACACTTGTAGAAGGAAAGCAAATAAAGACAATAGAGAATGGCAAATCTCTATTTATGGGCGAAGTAAGACAAATGCTACCCCCCTTTATGATTGATGGTGTAAATAGTGCAGAGGTGCTTTTAGCAAACATGGATTATGCTCAGGTGGCCGCGGCAGTTATTACACAAGAGTATATTGATGGATTACAGAACAATTATCTATGGAAAGTGCAACAAAAGTTTTCAGATAGGTTTTTTTGTTGTGGAATGATAGATGTAAGAGAAGAGGGCTATGCTAAACATGCAGAGCAATTAATAAATCAAGGCTTTAAGGCGTTGAAGTTACCTGCAAATAGATTTATATTGCCAAATTGGAGAGTGTATCTGACTAATGATAGTTTAATGCGTGTGTTTAAGTTTATGGAACAGAATGACATTATACTTTCTATTGACCTTGCAGATGGTGATATGCAAGTGGGCGAAATGAAGGAGATTATAAATGAATTCCCTAATCTTAAGATTGCAATTGGTCATTTTGGAATGGTTACCCGCAAAGGATGGCAGGAGCAGATTAAACTGGCTCAGAATAAAAATGTGATGATTGAATCTGGAGGCATTACATGGCTTTTCAATGACGAGTTTTACCCTTTCAAAGGTGCTATAAAAGCAATTAAGGAAGCTGCCTCTCTTGTGGGTATTGAAAAACTTATGTGGGGATCAGATTACCCTAGAACAATTACTGCAATCACTTACAAAATGTCGTACGATTTTATTGTTAAATCAGACCAACTAACTGAAGAAGATAAATATAAATTCTTACGCTCAAATGCTCAAAACTTTTATAGATTTCACAACTTGAAAACAATGCCCTATATAAAGAACATGTCAGAATAACTTATTTAATAAATATTAGTTATTTCATGTTGAGACAGAGACCTGTTGTAAATGCGGATATCGTGTATTACACCTTTAAATTTAGTGGTAAGTATTCTCGATAACGACAAACCCTTTACTTCTACAGATTGATCAATAAGTCCATCTATATATGTTCTCAATACATCATTCTCATAAGTGACAACCAGTTGCAAAGTAGTTAATTTAACAGGCTCATACCAATGACCTCCAGTTCCTCTGTTTGCTGTTCTCCATGAGTCTGAATTAGCAAGTAAGTTGGAACTTACAAACTTATGGCTCCCAACCTCAATGTAGGGTCTCGGATGCTCCGCTTGTTCTATACTGTATATGAAAGCATCTGTGTCTAAAATCTTGTTGCATGAATCTCCATAATCAGGAGAAAGACTAACAGCCACTGTAAAACTTTTAGAGTTTGGTACATCTATAGTTTGCATTATATCCTGTGATGTAACACTATTCTCTTTATGAAATAGTAGACCTTTATCCAAATCGATTATACCAGTAGGAAGCATCATATTGGTTCGAATGGACGTCGGAAATCCATCAGGGCGAACGGAACTCACAATCCAATCGTAATAATTGCCGTGCATCCATGCAAGGTTTAGCTCATTATCCCTACCAGAGATAGAGAAAGGACGTATATTGTTCTTTGCTGAATTGAAGGTCAACTGTTCTGACGAGACCAATTCTCCATTATGACCAACATTAAATTTCATAAGCTCATACACCGAGCCATTCTCTCCATCAATAGGAATCGAACCATAAATAACCATTGGATCAGATGCATCTATTGACATGCCACCACTATAGCATTTTTCTAATCCAGGTGTTTGGTGAAAATGGCCCCCTGCATTTGATAAAAATGTTTCTTGCCATTCGTTACCATTCCACATTACATGATAATAATCGTGCGACTCTTTATCCTCGCTAATCCTAACCATGGCAATAACTGGCATATCTTCATTCAATATTGAAATATCCCAAAGCCAGTTACGATATGGTGTATGCTCTGCAACTGCATCGGGGTAGTCGTTCAAGTATTTAGATGTTGCATCTACAATATGCAAATCAGCGCTTCCAATTGTAGCAAGCTTAGTATCATTTATATCGTTCAAAGAGCGACTATTTACATCGATATAATTAAAATACAACCAATTTACACTCTGATTGTCGGGATGAGTAGTAGTGTAAGCGAAATAGATTTTATCTTTCCCGTTAGATTTGTACTTAGCATAAGGGCGCACTCCTCCTACCCCTTCTTGCGATTGTAAAATCTGATGAGGTCCCCAATTGAACTCAACCTCGTCATTTTCATCTGGCATCGTTAATCGTGCTATCGTTGGATGCCACGCTATTCCCCTCCAGCAAAGATATATATGGTGGGGATCATCAGACAATATAAATGGAGTTGGATAAGTGGTGTTATCCTTTGTTTCTAATCTAAACTCCTTACCCAGGGTAGTTATATCTCCCGGTTTACTAGAAATACGATAATAAAAACAAGACTCATCGGTATGGCGTGAATAAAAGATCATAACTCTTTCATCGGGCAAAACCAAAAATGTGGGATTATTGTGATCATCGGGTTGAAACCACGAACGAATCAAGATTTCATTAGTCTTTTTGGTTAAATGATTTATTTGAGTTGCCTTAATAGCACCATGAGCGTCTATATATCCTATATAAGTATTATTAATGGTTCCACTCTCGTTTTCATGATGAAGGGCACGTGGGTCGGCAAACCAACACCACGCACCCTTATCAGTTACTGTATTAACCTGAATTCCTAAAGACTGATAGTTATCACCATCTGAAGATGCAATACTACTATCACTAGCATGTACATCTAGCAATATTAATAGAAACCCAATCCATAATATGACTAATTTATTCATTATACCTAGTTGTTTACAAAAGTGTAACTGGTGAAAGTGTCAATAAGTTCAGGTCTCATTATTATTCCGCCATTAGCTTAACCTCAACAGGTTCTAGCCAAGGTGAAGTAAAATCAATCTTAATTTCACCCTCTTCTCCTGTAGCTTGCACATAGGCTAATATACGTCCGTGAAATACACGATGTTTATTATC
>DUUR01000255.1 GCA_012841425.1 Bacteroidales bacterium
ATCTTGCTAACAATCGAGTACTTAAACTCTTCACTGTATCTAGCCATTTTTGACCCTCCCGTAAGTCCTCTGTTTTAACTATACTTTACTGAGGAACCTACGACAACTATCCTGACACAGGGGGTTAAGACAAATCTTTCGGGCAGCGAGTTAAAATCAATTTCATCTGGATTCTCATAAACCCCGAGCATGTCAACAAGAATTTCCTCGCATCCGCATTCTGTAACATACTCTCTAACACAGAATTTGTCTGCACACTTTACTTTCAAAGGATGATCCCAAAAGACTTTCATCCACTGAATTTTCTCGCTGAAAGTCTGGGGATTATCATAATTTAGCATTACACCCATACGTCTTTTATACAGCCATCTTAAAGCGCTATCACGAGATAACCTAGCCCAAATCGGTAATACCAAGCGCTCAGGACCATGTCGTATGATTTTGTAGAGTAACTGTTTGTCCTTAATTAAAATCATTTGTGCATCCCTCTTTATATCCTTTCATTCGCCCTGTCTTGCTCACCAATTCTTGCCTTTTTACATTTAATAACAATTGACGATCCTATGCTGCAGCTTGATTGAATTTAACTTATGCAGTGGAATCCTTAATTGTGTAAACAAAAATCAGGCGCTTTTTCTATATTTTTGTTGGAAAGACTTATAGCGAATCCAATACTTAAGTGGAATATAAGAAGCTGTTAATATGAAAAGGACTTTTAATAAATGTTTACTTATGATTTTTCCAAATAGTCTTCTGCGGACATCCACAACACTATTGCCAGATTCTTTCAAAAATTTGAGCTCGTATAGTAGCTTTCTTAGCTCAATATCACTTTTTTCTTGGTTACTAAGAACCAGTGAGTCCATCAATTCTTTGTATTTTTCGTTGATAATACTTTCAGCCCTACGCCGTTTGTCAAGATCGCTCGAAATTCTATTAATGTTTCTAATGTAATATAATACTAGTGGTTTAGGTACCACACCTACTTTATATGATTGGCATATTCTAATCCATAAATCGTAATCTTGTTTAGCTGGTAAATCAATGTCAAACATACCTGACTTATCAAGAACATAATTTCTAATCATAACCGAAGAGGTTGAGCCTATAAAATTCCCAATTAAAATGTCCCTTGACATATCTCCTTGTTTGCGTGAAGTACTGCAATAATTTAACCCAAGTTCTTCGTAAATCATCTCTTTTCCTGTATAGACTAATCCAATGCTTTTGTCACTCTCAAACACGGCTAATTGACTTTCCAATTTATTAGGTCTCCATCGGTCATCATCATCCAAAAAAGCTATAAATTCCCCTGTTGCACGCTCTATACCATAGTTTCTTGCATAATTAGCTCCATGCGGTCTATCTAGCCTAAAATATTTCAGTCTCCCACTTTTATCCTGCTTTTGTAGCTTATCCATAATAATAGGCGTATCATCTGTGGAACCGTCATCAACTACAATTATCTCGAAATCTTGTTCCGTTTGATTGTATACACTATCTATAGCCCCCGCAATAAGTGAACTTCTATTGTGTGTTGGAATAATAACAGAAACATTAGGCATTTATTTATTCATCCTTTCGATTATACAGTTTTCAAAACCATGCTCATCTTCCCGCTTGTCAAGTGCCAATATTCACTAGAACTATTATTATGATTTAGTTCGGGAATTAGATCCTCTTTCTTTTCACCCTGTGCACGGACAAAAACAAACAAGCAACCTATCCTATCGCCAAGCTACATCAAAAATGGTTATAAAGGGAAAAATACTAGGACTACGTAACTGAGATACAAACACCACAGTGAGCCATAAACCTAATAATGCAAAAAGAACAAGCCGATTAATCCTGCTATTATGGATTTCCACAACATAAGGAACTAGGACAACTTCAAGAATTCTAAAAAACATGTTAATTCGCGTAGCAAACAACGCCTCAAAGGAAAACAAGCCGTATAGTAGGAAACCTACAATGTACATATTGAAAAAACCTAGGAAATTGGGCTTTAAAGACTTTAGGCGCTCATAAAAACCAATAAACGGGATGAATATTAATAGGCGTTGAAGTAGATTAAATATGTCAATGCTCGCTCCACGACTCGTGTGATAACTTAACAACTTGTCACCAACATAACCGGGTATTAAAGGAATAAGAATTCTAGAAACATGTGTATTGACAATGATCATCAATAAGCCAGCTAAAATCAATAATACAACATTTCTTTTAGAGATTCGTAAACTATACAAGAAATATGACAATAATATGAATATACCTGAATAGTGAATTGATATTCCAACCAATGAAAGAAGGAAAACCTTCTTTAAGTCTCTTTTCGAAATATCATCAAGTAAATATACAAATAAACACATCACAATTCCTTGCCGCATGACGTTGAATATATAGGTAGTATAGAACAAACAAAAAAATACAAAAAAGGAAAAGAGACTCAAATTGCTACTTTTTTTAATTCCCTTGGTAAGAAGGGTCAGAGACAAAAATGCAAAAAAGAAAAACATAAAGTATGCAGAAAACCCAGCCCTATTTAGAAGGTATACAAGTAACCGAAACCCTGGTTCCAACCATTGGATTGTAAAAAAATAGTCGATACTAAACTCTGTTGTTCTTGAAAAAATACCATAGTAGGTAAAATAGTCTATTCCAACTCCATATCTTATTCCTGCAATAATAGAAAATGATAACGCGAAAAGAAATAAAGCCATTTTCCTAAAGTCTACACGCCTTTTTGGAGAAATCAAGATCTCGCAACAGGCAGAAAATAATATTGTAATATAGCTAAAAAAATAGATCAAATTTACTTTCCCCTTTTATTCGTGAGTATTTGATAATCATCTGCCTGGGTCCTAACCGATTCAGCGTATGCTTGATTCAAATCATTGAAGCTAATCCACGAATATCCCCTGACAAAACTCTACCAATCTAAGGCAATCATCATGGTCTATTATCAATTTATGGCCAACGTCCGAAATGGCATTAATAACGCCAACATATAGAATAGGATCATGTAGAATCAGTTGCCACTAAATTGAAAATATGAGTTTTAAACAAATGCCGATGATTTGATATTCAAAGCAGAAATTTAAATGTGGTTCGTATCGCAAAACATTTTAAATCATGCCGAATGGTAAATTATAATGGGCCAGGAGGAGGAAGTGGGACACGCTTTTCTGCTACTAAACGATAATCGTTAATATCCCTAAGACCACCTACATCCACAGGTAATGCCTATCATCTTGTACTCTCAGCCTTCTCCCAAAATGGCTTAGATTTACCTGTAATTTGCCTATAAGCACCTACAAGCTGTGCTACAATAGTAATGGTGTAATAATAAACCATATTTACTATCCTAGTGTTGATTTTCGTATTATGTTTAGCTAGTGCAATGAGATAGAATCCTAGTTGAAGTAATAGAACTAATACAAAAATCGCTCCTTTACTGTATGCTAAAGCGATATTTGAAACTAGCAAAATTAAATGAGCAAACCAAAGATTATTCCTACAAAATCTGTGTCCAAAATAACAGTAACTAAACCACTTATATTTTATTACATTGAAAACCCTAAAACCCGGAAACATTGACTTCAATATACTTCGCGACATTCTTACTTTACGGCCAAACTCATCCTTTACGTTTTCTCCGGCTTTTTCGTACGCCACTGCATCTTTGTTGTATATGGCCCGCTTTCCTTGTAGTACGTAGTGCTTAGGCATTGCACCATCGTGGCATCTAATTGGCTCAAAGTTATAGTAATCTTTAGTTCTACATGCATACAGGGCGCCGTTTCCAGCTGTTACTGAATGCAATC
>DUUR01000026.1 GCA_012841425.1 Bacteroidales bacterium
GAGTTAACCAAAACATGAACATATTGACTACTTAGATCAATTGAATAGAAATTTGATTACTTATGTATAATCGATTTGTAAATATTAAATAATATTTATGTAAAAGAACCAACCTTTGGGTTACATATGTGTAAGATTGCAGTTGTCATATGTATACTATGTCTTATAACACAAATGTATATGATATAATTGTGTAAGCATGTTACTTCATAAACATTTGTGGATAATCCTTTTAACACTGATTCAAATCACATATATTTATACTCTATAATACTATCTTTCATCTATATATATAAAATATATGGAGTATTAAGTTATACAAAACAAATAATTTTACCAAACCTTTAAATAAACAGTTAAATATAGGGAGTGATGTAGACTTATATATCTATATATCAATATCATACTATTAAATTATGAACTATAAATTAACTTCAATATTCAGCATATTACAATTGTTCCACTCAACTAGTTTACAAACGTAACTTAAGCGTATACAGGTGTGTGCTACATTTCTAAACTCATTTAATTTCCTTTTGTGAATAATATATATTACATTTGTGTCTGTACTCTTAAAAGGATTAACATTTACATAAGTATAAATACTCCTAAAAATAAACGATATGAAAGACCGAATACGGCTTATCATGGAAAAAGAGAATCTCACACCAGCAAGATTTGCTGATAGTCTTGATATTAATAGAGCTGTGATATCTCATATATTAAATGGTAGAAATAATCCTAGCCTAGATGTGGTTACCAAAATATTGGAGGTGATGGATTATATAAACCCAGAATGGCTAATTAGTGGAACTGGTAATATTTACAAAAATGGTGTGGAAAAGGAATCACGGCACCAAGAACCAGATCTGTTTCCTCAAGAGCACGAAATTTACAACCAAAGGACCGAGAAAATTAATCAGAGTCAAGGAATTGAGTTTAAACACACTTCAAATCAATCGCAAGGCTCAGATAATAAGCCTATTGAGATAGAGAAAAGGAATGACAGAAAAATCACTCAAATAATTATTTATTACAACGATAATACTTTTGAGAAGTTTACACCTTAAATATAGAATAGTACACTCAACATTCTCAATCTATCCATTTACATAATGCTTATGTATTAACATAATCCTCTTAAAAAATTGAAAATGGTGCATTATATCTATTTCAATTTAATATCTTTGATTTAAAGGTAATTACGAAAATAGAGAACGATTTACTTGTTTTCCATGAATGAAAAATAAGTTTATATTATGCCCGAACCGATTTCTGCACCTAAGCCAATATTACGTCAGATTGATGCAATAGTACTGATTATTGGAATTGTGGTAGGTGCCGGAATATTCAGAGCACCCTCGGTAGTAGCTTCTAATACCCCTTCAGAGTATTGGTTCTTAGGAGTATGGGTATTAGGTGGTGTTATTTCAATAATTGGGGCACTTTGTTACTCCGAACTGAGTTCTTCGTTTCCTAATGCAGGTGGTGACTATCATTTCTTAAAACTAGCATTTGGTAAACGGTTTTCATTCTTATTTGCCTGGTCACGTATAACTATCACTCAAACCGGATCTATAGCCATTCTTGCATATATTGCAGGAGATTATCTAACTCAACTTATGCCCCTTGGAGCCTTCTCATCAACATACTACGCACTCACAATCATCATTATACTTTCATTAATTAATATTTTGGGGATACAATTTGGTACAAGTATTCAGAAGCTATTAATATCTATGCAATTTATAGGTATATTTATTATAGTGTTACTTGGTGTCTTAAATGATCCTGCAACTAGTGTTTCCATAAGTGAAAACTCTTCTCCGCTAAACGGCTCTCCAACAGCATCTATAAGCCTTGCCCTAATTTTTGTACTCCTCACCTTTGGTGGTTGGAACGAAGCAGCATATATCTCTTCAGAATTAAAAAGCGGAAGTAAAAAGATGACCTTAGTGTTGGTTGCAAGTATTGTTTTAATTACTTCAATCTATTTATTAATAAATATTTCTTTCCTACGTGTTTTAGGTCTTGAAGGGATCGCCAACTCTGAGGCTGTAGGAGTTGATATGATGAGTGCGACCTTGGGAGATAGAGGCGTTGTTTTAATAGGTCTTCTGGTAGTTTTATCTGCTCTAAGCTCTCTTAATACAACAATTTTTACTGGAGCGAGATCTAATTATGCACTTGGAAGGGATTTTAAAACATTGTCATTTTTAGGAAAATGGAATGGAAGCAAATCTGCACCAATAAACTCATTAATAGTTCAAGGAGTAATTGCAATTATTTTGGTACTCTTTGGTGCATTAACAAGAAGTGGATTTGAATCGATGGTAGATTTTACAGCACCTGTATTCTGGTTCTTCTTTTTATCTACTGGTGTCAGCCTATTAATACTACGTAAAAAACATCCTAATATAAAAAGGCCATTTAAAGTACCCCTTTATCCACTCACACCAGTACTTTTTATAGCTTTCTGCAGCTATATGTTGTACTCAAGTTTAAGTTTTACCGGAATAGGATCTCTAGTAAGTGTTGCAATATTATTTACAGGTTGGCTTTTCTCTCTAATTTTTGGCAAAAAGAAGAAATTAGTAAAGAATGAAATAGTTTGATTTTCTACAATAAACAAAATAAATTTACTTGATAAAGAAAACAAACTTACTTAATAGATAATTTGATTTTCTCTAAACAATATAAATCAATCATCTGTTTATCAATAAGATTCTATTTTAGGCATATGCCAAATAACATTTTAAAAATAAAACATATGAAACAACTTAGTTGTACTCTAATTCTGTTTTTCATGTTAGGTTATTTACAATTAAATGCTCAGAATATAGAGTTAGATGTACCCTATGTGCCAACTCCTCAGAAGGTTGTAGATGGGATGTTGGAATTAGCTGATGTGAAAAAAGGTGACGTGGTTTATGACTTAGGATGTGGAGATGGGCGAATCGTTATCACAGCTGCAAAGGAGTATGGTGCCACAGGAATTGGGGTTGATCTTAATCCAGTAAGAATTGAAGAAGCCAATGCTAATGCCGAGGAAGCAAAGGTTAAAGATAAAGTAACTTTCCATGAAGGCGATCTTTTTGATTTCGATTTTAGTAAAGCCGATGTTTTAACGCTCTACCTGCTTCCTGACGTTAATATGAAGCTTAGACCTAAGATTCAATCAGAAATGAAACCTGGGAGCCGTATCGTATCGCATGCCTTCGATATGGGAGATTGGAGACCTCACAGGGAGATTAAGGTTGATGGTAAAACTATCTATCTTTGGATAATACCCGAGAATAAATAATAGTTGCCCTGTTAAGATTACAAGATTGCCGAACTAAAAATATTGATGTACTTTTGTATTCAATAATGAATATTGAAAAAAGATGAA
>DUUR01000256.1 GCA_012841425.1 Bacteroidales bacterium
GAAGATACCAGAAATACTCTGTACAAACTTCCGTCCGATTGATGATTTAATTAACCAACTCATAAATTTTGATTTTAGTGATTATTTGATTTGTATATTATATTTGCCTGTATGTAATTAGAACTTTTTTGTGTTGTTAAAAAGTGTTTCCAAACAGTGAGTCAATAAGCTATTAATGGTACAAAAATAGTACTTTTTCTTGTCATTTAAGAATGATTTAAAGAAATATTTCTTTAATAGAACCGTTCTAAATAATTTTATAATTTATTTTATGTCCTTTGAAATAAATTTATTCAAAAGATGTAGAGTTCGATAATCAAAGATAAGATTTATTGATAATGTAAACAACAGTTCTTTACCTCTTTTTTTTTACCTTTGCATTCAAATAGAATAGAAACTAAATTTTATGGATATTGTTTTAAGTGGCATTCGTTCAACGGGTAAATTGCATTTAGGTAATTACTATGGTGCACTCCAGAACTTTATAAGGATGCAGGAGGATAATAAATGTTATTTTTTCATAGCAGATATACATTCACTAACAACTCACCCCAATCCTAAGTTATTGCATGAAAATGTAAAAAATGTACTTGTCGATTACTTAGCAGCGGGTATAGATCCAGAGAAATCAGTAATTTATGTACAAAGTGATTTGTTAGAAACAGCTGAATTGTATCTTTATCTTAATATGCATGCCTACCTTGGAGAATTGTCCAAGACATCATCATTTAAAGAGAAAGCACGTAAACAGCCAGAGAACGTTAATGCAGGTTTGCTAACCTACCCAACATTAATGGCGGCCGATATATTAATTCATAACGCAGATAAAGTTCCAGTAGGTAAGGATCAAGAGCAGCATCTTGAGATGACGCGACGTTTTGCCAGAAGATTCAACCATTTTTACGATGTAGAGTATTTTAAAGAGCCAGTTGCTTATAACTTTGGCAAAGAATTAGTGAAGATACCTGGGCTAGATGGTAGTGGTAAGATGGGTAAGTCTGAAGGAAATGCTATCTATTTGAGCGATACACCAAAAGATATTGAGAAGAAAGTTAAGAGAGCACTTACCGACTCTGGTCCAACAGAACAGAACTCTGTAAAACCCGATTACATAGAAAACTTATTCACTATCCTTAATGTTGTTTCAACACCCGATGTTGTAAAACACTATGAGGATAAATGGAACTCATGTGAAATTCGTTACGGCGATTTCAAGAAACAACTTGCCGAAGACATTATAAAAGTAACAACCCCAATTAGAGAACGAATATTAGAGATAGAGAGAGACGACGCATATCTGAAAAAAGTAACCCGTGAAGGAGCAGAAAAAGCAAGAGAAAGTGCTTCAAAAACTCTTAACAATGTAAGAGAGATAATGGGTTTTAAAAAGTTCTAAATCCAAATTAATACTTCAAGCGGAATGAGGATCTAATTATCATTCCGCTTTTTATTTTAAACTTTTCCTATTTGGAATTGTTCAATTTGCGTCACAAAATTACCATATGATTACATTTAGAAATATAGAACCGGAAGATATTGAAGTTATAAATTCAAAATTACAATCGCAAAATTACAGAGCTTCAGACCTATGCTTTACAAATTTATATGCTTGGGGTAAAAAATTTAATACACAGTTTGCAGTTACAGACGATTGGCTTTTCATCAGGTTTAAAGATAATAATGGTCGCAACTCATACTTAAAACCGATTGGTACAGGTGATATAAAAGAAGGAATAGAAATTATTCTTAATGATCACAATCAATTCGATACAGTCTTTCAGATTAGGGGTATGACTAAAGAAATGGTTGATGAACTAGAAGCTGCCTATCCCAATACGTTTAACTTCAAGCTCAACCGAAGTGTATCAGATTATATATACACAGTAGATAAACTAAGAGAGCTCAAAGGCAAAAAACTTCAATCTAAACGCAACCACATCAACAGGTTTAAACGTGAGAACGAATGGAAGTATAAAACTCTTACAAATAACCCCGAGCTGGTAAAAGAGTGCAAAGCTATGCTCGATAAGTGGATGGAATTAAATAAAGATGAAAAAGATCCTTCACTTATTTATGATGATTTCGCAACTACCATTATGTTAGAGAATTTCGAAGAATTCAATCTCAGAGGAGGATTAATTTGTGTAAATAATGAAATAGTAGCATTCACAATAGGAGAGGTTTTAACAAAAGATACAATTGTTGTGCATGTTGAAAAAGCATTTACTTCAATTCATGGAGCATATAGTATAATCAACCAGCAGTTTGCGCTGCATGAAACGGATGGCTATGCATATATCAACAGAGAAGAGGATATGGGAGTTGAAAATTTGCGTCGTGCAAAACTGTCTTATCAACCAGATATTCTATTAGAGAAATTTAATGCAAGATTCAAGGAGTAACCTTTAAAATTCAAACAGAGATATGATTCACTACGCTGACGATTCAACAAAACAAGCGGTCCGAGATATGTGGAAGATATGTTTTGGCGACTCAGATGCTTATATGGATATTTATTTTAATCATAAATATCGAAATGAAAATACTCTAATCTATATCGAAGATCAAAAACCAGTTGCATCATTACAGATGCTATTTTATAATTTTTCATTTCATGGAAGTGAGATTCCTATCGCATACCTCTCAGGTTTGTGCACCCTCCCAGATTATAGAAGCAGAGGTTATATGAAGCAACTAATAATTAATAGTTATCAGGTTGCCAAAGAAAGAGAAGCCCCTTTGATGGTGCTGGTGCCACAAGATAAAGGGGTTATGAGTTATTACGAGAGATTTGGTTTTGCTCAGACATTCGATCCTGGTGTTGAAGCCCTTCCCCATTTATCTAAGATAATGGATGCAAGTAATAAAGATATTTATAAAGCATATGAGGTATTCAACTCGCTTTACCGAGATAACGATATGACAGTTCAGAAATCTTTTACCGATTTCGAGACAATTATAGAAGA
>DUUR01000257.1 GCA_012841425.1 Bacteroidales bacterium
AACGATGATTTTGGCAAGAAACTAAATATATATATAAGCACAAGAAGTTTCTTGTGATATTTCGTATTCTTGTACCGCAGTAACACTTCCCTTGCCTCTCTTTTACGACCATCTTCAACGTAATACCGTGCTTTGCGAATTATAAGCTTTATCATGTACTCATCGAAAAAGGTCGAGTGGTTTTTCATTTTTCTTCCATCATTCAAAAACTCCTCAGAATATGCAGAAAAAGAATCCTCTAAGGATGAATTAATATCGCCAGATCTGTTGTCGGTATCTTGAAAATAAGTAGCGCAGATTTTACTGCTGAATGCGATTTTATAGTTCAACGCAATTCTGCACCACATTTCTAAATCTTCGCCTCGCTTAACACCAACCGTAAACAAGCCAATATTATTAAATACCTTTTTCGGAATTACTACTGACGAAGCTGAAAGCAAAGGACTACTCATAGCGGCCCTAAAATAATCATCGACAAGGCCATGCCAATCCTTTTCAAAACTCAATATACTATTTGGCAAAACTCTCTTACTTGACTGGTAACTAAACTCATACCCGGTACCGTACGCCCCTGCTTCTGGATAATCTTCGATAAGAGACTGAATAACCTCCAAGAAGTTCGGTTTCCAAGCATCATCGGCATCTAGAAATGCTATGAACTCGCTGGATGCTTCAGTTATGCCTCTATTCCTAGCTGCAGACACTCCTGAATTTTCTTGTTTAATAATCCTAATTCTAGGGTCCTTGATCATTTTCACTTTCGAAACCCCTCTGTCAGTCGAACCATCATCAACCACGATTAATTCTAAATCACGATGTGTTTGATTTAATACTGACGCGATAGCTCTACTAATATGCCTCTCTTTGTTGTATAAAGGTATTACAACAGTAAATTCCAAAAAATCACCGCCAATCAGTTAATAAACCAGCAAACATTGACGTTTTTCCGCAACAATAATTGAAAATAGAAAGACAAGCACAAGATCATCTACTAAATATCATTTGGAAGTTACTCAAATTAGGGCTATGGGCTACCTCTATGTACCAATACAGAGCATAAAATCCAATTATTAACATCTTGATTAACATAGTTAGATATTTATCTCTAAAGTTAAGGAGGATTGGGAATGACAGTGTGGTAAATATTCTTGAATATATCCCTACCCTTGCGAGATAAGCACTGTTCGAAGTGGCAAAAAGTAGACTAGCATTAACAAAAAGCATGTTAATATAAAATAAGTTTCGTTTCGACAAACCACGCTTTGACGTTAAAGTGAAATATATGACTAACGGAGCCAGACTAACCAAAACTCTAAATAAATTGACATCTCGTGTTATATAAGCACTAGAACCTATATCTCGCCCTCGAAAATTTGCAAATACAGTAAAAATAATGTCATATGAGTAAAATATCAAAAAAGTTCCTACTACTAAAAGCGCCAATTGTTTTATTTTTAGCCTAGTCAAAGGAGTAAAATATAGAAAGAACATCAATAACGCACTCGTATGAAAAGCACTTGCTACTAGAACAACTAAAATGTATTTAATCAATTTCCGTTCTATTATGTAGTTATGTCCAGCAAAAATAATGGCACTTGCGAGGTATTGACGCACCCCATTAAAGCCCCCGTGCCAAGAACCCATAAAGATATATAGTAGTATACTAAAGGTAAACATGCTACTATGCTTGGACATCGTCCTAACTGATAGTCCTATAGTAATAGCTGATGCCAGAAAGAACATCGACACATAGTCGTTGTATATCCAACTTGAAAATTTAGCTATAAAGTAAATCCCAGGTTCATTCCAGTTAACCAATGCGCCCCACCAATTGGTCAAATACCCTGTATAGTTATTAGCATAACTCCAATAATCTGTACCAACTCCCCATCTTAGGCCAGCCACACAAATTAGAATAATAGCAGTCAACATAACAAACAGACGATTGGGGTGAGTTGATGCTGGATCTAAAGTCAGATCTTTATACTTTCCTTTGCTAACCTCGGCAAACTTTGCAGTAATACTTGCAAATAATATAGTTAAATAATAAGTAGTCATAAGTTACCAACCTTTTGTCTATTGACGCTCCTCAATTTAACCTAAATCCTGTATAGTTTGTATAAGGAGGTACGAAAATTGAAAATGCGTCTTGCGCCAAAACAAAACATCTATGCGATTATCCGTAAACAAGTACTGAACTCGATAAAAACCAGGGACATATTTTTAAATTGTCCCCATTGCAAAGCAGCAATAAGAATTAAAATGGCGTGGCCTTAAGTTATGATCATATCAATAATGTGAATTAAGAACTTATTTCTTATTCATCGGTAATCTAAACTGGTCCCCTAAAATAAAATCATACTCGTCAGGTATAAACTTTGTATATCCACTAGCATTGTAAAAAGTCATTTCACCGAATATGATTTGGCCCTCAATATTGTACAAGTCTACCCTAACGTGAGGAAATCCTTCAGACAACACTTCAGCGATAGCTAACATTCGATCAAAATTAGGGGGCTTAGGAATAGATATATCAATCTTTCCATAATCTGCGCGTCTAAAGGGTAATTCGTTAAAGTCTCTGTCAAAAAAGCCAAGCTTTCCATTAGCAGGATTATCTGTATACTCTATCATAGTGTATAAACAGTATACTTTCCCATCAAAACAAAAGAACTTATAATCGGGTATATCATTATTTTTGTCTCTGTCAATCAGCTTTTCAACTATTATTCTTCTTTTAGAATTATAATATCCCCATTCCCTTCCGTAACTCTTATTGCTCCTATCCATCCACTT
>DUUR01000258.1 GCA_012841425.1 Bacteroidales bacterium
CCTGTTTTTATAAACTGAATATGCCAGTCGACGGTTCCAGGACTTGCCACTGTAATGGTTGCTTTACTACTAGCAACTTTAAGTGTTGCTTGTGCAGACACATCATTATTAGATATAAACCAGCCATCGATGCCATTAACGAAATTACTTTCATATATCAGTACATATTGAGGTGTAAAAGTTTCAGGCATTTCATCTTTAACTAGTGTATTAACTAATCTTTGATTAAACGTTTTCGTATTAGGATCATATATACCAAAACCTGAGTTCCACTCCCAATAAGCCCAACTGAAACCTTGCTGTTCAAACCATCTGCTTAAAAAGCGGGTCCATCTTACACGTGAATCTATATCTGCTCTAGAAAAAGCACCAAACTCACCCACATGAATTGGGATATTCTTTTCTTTAGCAAGATTTAAAGCGAGTTTAAAATCGTCAACTACAGCTTGTCTCTCAAGCTCAGTGTCATGCCATTGTGTGCCAACCCATGCCTCAGATCCTTCAGACCAGCTAGCACCTTGATGTGTAAACTCAAAAGGATTATAGTAGTGAACCGTAACAATTATATTTTGATCGTTAGGAATTTCAAGTGATTTAAGTCCGCCTACACCACCCCACTCAGCTGTACCAAGCAGTACGCAGCGCTCGGGGTTTGTTTTGCGAATAACGCTTAGAGCTTCCTTAGAGTATTCGTTCCATAAAGCAGGAGTAAGCTTATCATGCGGTTCATTTAATATTTCGAACAACAAGCTATCGGGGTAGTTTTTGAAATAATCAGAAATCTGTTCCCACTGAGAAATAAACCTTGCCTTCTCGGCAGACGGATTGGCGAACAAGTTATCGTGATGATGCATATTTACTATAACATGCAACTCGTTTTTTAAAGCTTCATCTACAACAGTTTGTATGGTTTTCATAAAGTCATCATTTATAGTATAAGGAGCATTAGACATACCCCTATCAGACCTTTCCCATTTAACTGGTACACGTATATGACTGAACCCTAAACTAGCAATCTTCTTTAAATCATCAGCAACAAAGGGAGATTGCCATGATGCATCGGCTTCATATGTGTTACCTATATTTATTCCCCTTCCCAGTCTATCATTTACCGCGTTGGCATTTGCCCAGTCTAATTCCTTATCTGGGTCATTAGGTTCATTTGGCTCTTCGGGATCCTTCGGATCAGGAGTTTCAGTTTCCTCAGGCACTTTTACTTCTTCTTCCGGAATTTCGGGATCACTAGCATTGCAACTCAAGATAAGAGATGAAAACATTAATAATATAAACAACGACCTCTTTTTCATAATATTTGTTTTAGTAATACAAGTATATACAATATAAATGAAATAGCTCGGAATATTTGTAAAAACTAATCCGTTAAGTATCTTTGTTTTTGAATACACAAATATAAAAATTATGACAAATCGTTTATTCTTATTCATTGTACTTTCGTTCCTTTTAGTGCAATGTACACCCACGCAAGGTGAGATCAAATCAGATGCTGAACCAGAGGTTAAAAATGTAATACTCCTCATTGGTGACGGCATGGGAGTTAGTCAGGTTTACTCAGGCATTACAGCCAACAAAGGCCTTAATATGGAAAAAGCCCAGTTTGTAGGTCTCTCAAAAACATACTCAGCAAATGATTATATAACCGACTCTGCCGCTGGAGGTACTGCCCTAGCTACAGGTACAAAAACAAATAACGGTGCAATTGGTGTTGATGAAAACGGTACTGAAATTAAATCTATACTAGAGCATGCTGCCGAAAATGGTTTATCAACTGGTTTGGTTGCAAGTTGCGCTATTACTCATGCAACTCCTGCCTCTTTTGTTGCTCATCAGCCTAAACGTAGTATGCAAGAGGAGATTGCTGTAGATTTTGTTAACTCAGATATCACCCTATTTATTGGTGGAGGGAGAAAATATTTTGTTGATCGTGAAGACAAACAGAATTTACTTTCTGATCTTGCAGCAAAAGGCTTTAAGGTAGCACTGGATATGGAAAGTGTAATGAATACAGATAGTGGTAAGCTTGCAGCTCTGATTGCTGATGAGCATCCTGCTACTTATCCCGAAAGAGGTGAGTTTCTTCCAGAGAGTGTTGGTAAAGCTTTGGATCTACTTAGTGACAATGAAAAAGGTTTTTTCTTGATGGTTGAAGGTTCGCAAATCGATTGGGGAGGTCATGCAAATGAGACAGAATATACGGTTAATGAAGTAATTGATTTTGACAGAGCAGTTAAGGTTGCATTCGATTTTGCAGATCAAAACCCTGGTACGTTAGTGGTAGTTACAGCAGACCATGAGACTGGTGCAATGTCAATTACTGGTGGCGATTTATCAACGGGCGAGGTTAATGCTTCTTGGGGTTCTACGGGACATAGCGCAGTTATGGTTCCTGTATTTTCTTACGGCACTGCTGCCGTTGAGTTTGCAGGAATATATGAGAACACGGATATATTCAAAAAGATTTTAGAGCTTTATAATTTCTAAGCTAAAGGAGATTCTTAATTACAATAACTCTATAAAGTATTCCCTAAGGAAATCAGAACCTTAGGGAATATTTTTTGTGGTTTATCTAATGATTAATTTTAGTTTTGTGTATTCTGAATTCAATTTAATTTTCGACTGACAATGTTTTGTGACCCAATTAAGTTCTCGTTCACTAAAAGAGTAATAACTCACTTCGTTCAGACACTACTCTTTTTACGTTCATCGAGAACTATGGGTCCCCACTAAACATTTATAGGTCTCAAATTTAAATGAATTCATGTTAGTAACACAAAATTAAAATTAATTGCCAACAAACTCATAAATCTTTTCAATAAGTTCTTCCTGAGGAATACCAGACTGCTCACTCATCATCTTTATTGTAGCAAGCGGAAGCACCACCTTAGCCATTGGGCTGTTTAGCATTGAAAATTTTGAATTATAGGCAATCAGATTTTCTTTTAAATCAGGAAATTTCTGAAGCAGTGATTTCAACTTAGTATCGCCGGTTATTTTAATAGCCTCATCCGAAGCATTATCTACGTGAGAAGAATCCTTTACGCTAGAAACAGTTGATTCTTTTTTAGTATAAACGTCTCCATTTCCATTCTTTCCCGAGTGCTCTTCCCACGTAAGAAGCCTTTGTTCTCCTTCCATGGCACGAATATGAGTGCAGTCTTGCATCATCTCCATAACGCCTCTGAACTTGCCATTCTTATCTCTTATGGCAACATAAATGATGTAAATAAATACCCCTGGCTTGTTAATCCAGAACTCAGCTTTACTTTGTTCACCACTTCTAAACTTATCAATAATTTCCTCTACAAGATATAGACTTTTTGGTGGGTGGCAGTTACGCACCTCTCTACCAATAACACCTTTACTTCTCGGGAAAACTCTGTGCTTGGTATCGGTGTAAAACTTAACTATATCATTTTCATCTACAAATGAGATATCAACGGGAAGGTGTTGATATAGAAGGTTAATTTGCTCGAGTGTAAGTTTACCTTCTGCAACATCAAGTACTTTTTCTTCTGAGTCTGAACTGGATTCAATCTTATGGCCATGTTTTGCAAGCAATGCAGCCAAGTCTGTCATGAAATCACTTGAAGTGCTGTCATCTGCATTTGCTTTATCTCTGGGATGGATTTTATTAGTTTTCAACTCGGGCATATCTATCATAAAGAATCCAATCTCTCTGTCACCCGACTTCAACTCCTCCATTTTATCTTCTGAAATCAACTTCAATGAAGTAGGATATAAAATCATCTCTTCCTTCTCCATTAAATCTCTTAGGTCTACAGCAATATCAGCATATAATTTTAAGAAAGCATCAACATCAACAACTTCTTTTTTAAGTAATTCCCATGCGTCGTTAACCTCATCTCTGATATAATCATCATATACCCACATGGTGGTAGTTGGTCTGTCGAATCCTTCTCTTTCGAGTGCGGAGTAGAGTTGATTTTGCTTGCGACTAAAATGTACTTTATACTGAACTACTTTCTCAAATATTTCTAACCATGGATTAAGGATAAAGGGCTTTTTAGCAAGATCATCTGCTTGATTGAGCAAATCTTTCATCTTTTGATTTTCGCGTAGATAGGCGTCAATTGTATGCCCATAAGGAAGCGATAGTTGTTCGTTAACGAACAAACCATCAAAAACATCCATCATTGTGCGAACATCTTCATTCTTGCACTCATCTGGATCTTCATCCATAAGCAGCTGTTCTGCCGCAGCATACTCCTCAGGAGTAATTCTACCAACTTCTGCTTTCATACGTTTTCGTGCCTCTTCAAGCTCCAGTTTATTGTTATCATAGAGCTGTTTTATCTCTAACATCTTTTTTAATTTCTCCTGATCGAGGCTTGCGAAAGTCACGTTTCTTCTATTATCTTCCATATTACGCTGCTATTTTTAATGATTCTAACTTACAAAAATAGGCTATAAATATAATCTATACAATACCTAGAAGTTGCTATATTCACTAGCCATTAACAATTTCACCTCCATTGGGATGCAAGCATTGCCCTGTAATATAGCTAGAATCGTCTGAGGCAAGAAAAAGAAAAGATGGAGCCACCTCATTGGGCTGTCCGGCTCTTCCCATTGGCGCATCGCTACCAAACTTTGCAGTTTTATCCTCATCGAATGTAGAGGCAATTAATGGGGTCCAAATAGGGCCTGGCGCTACTGCATTTACCCTTATATTCTTTTCAACTAAACTCTGTGCAAGACTTCTGGTGAAGCTGATAATGGCACCTTTGGTTGCGGAATAATCTATGAGTTTGGCACTTCC
>DUUR01000259.1 GCA_012841425.1 Bacteroidales bacterium
CGATTATTGGATATGTTAGTAATAAAATTTGTCCTTTAAAGGAGGGGTCTGTTAAGCTTTCGGGATAACCTGCCATTGCAGTACTGAAAACAACCTCTCCCGATGATGGCCTTTCGGCTCCAAATGATTGTCCCTTAAAAACCATCCCGTTTTCTAAGATCAATCGCATCGGTAAAACTCTCTGCATAAGTGAGTGTAATATTAATTTGATTTGATACCCTATGATATTAGGACACAAAGATAGAAAAAATTAGTTTTTCTTACTAATCATCATAATAAATAAAACAACAATTGGGGTCTACTTCCAAAGCCATAGTGTCTGTAACAGTAGAAGGTGTATTAACTTATATGTTTTCATGATATTAGATATTTATTATTTTATTCAATCATATTCAACAAATGATTAACTGACTTCCCAGTACTAATTATCTCACCTTTACGATTTAGAAGAACATAATTTGGAATACCCATAAATGCATAAGTATCCATTAGCTTTTGAGTCGCCTCACTACTTTCAGTAATTAATTGCACCCAGGGTAATTTTCTTTCTCTATGGCTTTATTCCATGCTTTATTATCAGTATCTATTGATATTCCAATTATTTCTATTTTATCTCTGTCATAACTACTATATAAATTCTTCAAATGAGGAAAAGATGCAATACAAGGACCACACCATGACGCCCAGAAGTCAATTAGTGTATACTCTGACTTACCTACATACTCTGAAATATAACGTTTTTCCCCTACTTTACCCTTTAACAAGAAGTCATAATATAGTTTACCAATCAACTGCTTATCTTTTTTTGCTAATTCAACCCTATAATTGAGCGACTCAATTCGTCTTTGCACCCACTTCTTTTGCTTGAAGTCATCATCAGCTGCATTATATATTATATAAAATGCACTGTCAGCACATGTTGCCGTTGAGGGATAAGCCTGAGACTCTGCCAAGTTCCTTCCCGATTCATTTTCAAAAAGATACTATCCTACTATATTATTGACATTCTGCTTCTTAAAGCCAACAGTATATTTTCCTATTTCAATTAGTTTTTTATGTCTGGGCGAACCATGTATCACAAATAGTCCTCCTCATTTTCTTTACGATCATCCTCATCTGACTTTAGTTCAAACAAATCTAAATTGAGTTTATTTAAGGTATCTATATACTCTTGATACATATCATTATATGTAGATCCACCTACTCTTTCACTATTCATATCTACTGTGATATTACCTTTATCCAAAAACAACACTTGAGAAGCCACTGTATCAGGATAGTTGCCCACACTTAAAATTCCAATGTCTTTAAGACTTTCAGTACCAATAATTTTGAATTTGCCATTATTCACTACAGCTGTGTCCACATTTAATATATTATTTTGATCAAAAGCAAAAAGCATTATTTTATGACCGTTAAAACGATTACTTATGACGCCATTAAGTACAAATTGATTATCACCTATATAGTCAGCCTGGTCATCAAACTTATTATATTTACTAGTTTCATATTTTTTTGATTCATAAATGATTACACCATCCCTAAACTCTTCTCCAAAAAGCAACACAGCCTTTTACCTGTGCCCATCATAGCATTAGAAAGATTGTCTAACTCACCATTATATACTTTTTCATAAAACTCCACTTCGGTTATCTCAATATCATTATATAAATATTTCATACTTGATGGATTCTTACTTAAAGAATCAAGAAGAGCAGTTTTTCTTTCAAGTGAAAAGATTTGACTTTTAAGGTTTGTAAAACTACTTAAAAACAGTAGGAAAAAGAGAATAGAATAATACACTTTTACTGATAATTTCATAATATTTTTTTTAAATTGGTATAAATTTGTATGAATCTGTTGTTAATACTATTTCTAGCTCTTCATGAAAATCACTTTTTATTCATTTTTTAGCAAAATACTGAGAAAGAACACTTTTAATAAAGGTAACTCTAAGTTACAACTTTATTTATGGTGTTAATTCTAAATCATTTTTAATCACGGGGTTTTAAGGTTAAGCATTGGGCGAACATTAAAAAAGGGGCTACTCTTTTAGAACAGCCCCTTTTTTATCTTTTGGATACAGTTTTCTATGCTGGATGAATTGATTCTGTAGGACAAACATCTGCGCAAGCACCACAATCGGTACACATATCTGCATCAATTGAATAAATATCACCTTCTGAAATTGCTTCAACAGGACATTCATCAATACATGAACCACAGGCAATACAACTGTCGTCAATTACGTAAGCCATATTAATTTGTATTTAATTTGTTATAAAATGATTTAGTATTTTACAAAGGTACAGATTTTATTTAATTGCAAAAATTGTTTGTGTTATAAAATTAAAAAAATCTGTCATTAATAAAATCTATATATAACACATCAATTAAAATCTTGGCCTTAATATAATAAAAGTGCAATTTTATCGTTAAAGAGAAATGAGAAATAAGAGCGTCAATATTCTGCTAATAATAGTTTTGTTTACAGCAAACCTGTTTGGTCAGCATCGAAAATTACAGAACCAACCTTATGCAGATCAACGGCAATTTCATATTGGGTTCACTCTTGGTTTACATACACAAGACCTCATCCTTACGCAGTCGGGGTTTATTAACGACAACGGCGAGGTATGGTTTTCAGAAATACCCAATTACTCTCCAGGGTTTGCAGTAGGTATCGTTGGCGATGCTTATATTAACCAATTCATGAATATTAGGATATCACCCACAATCTTACTGGGAGACAAGCGCTTTGTTTTTAAGGAACAATCTTCGGAAGAGGAGTATAATATTACTGTTCGTAACAATTATTTTTCAATACCATTACACCTTAAAGTATCCGCTCGAAGAACAAATAACTACCGTCCTTATTTACTTTTTGGAGGATATGGAAGTATGGAGCTAGCATCTAAAAAAGGAATGGCAGTTCTTTTAAAGCCATACGACTTTGGTATAGATATTGGCGTTGGCTGTGATTTCTATCTGCCTATGTTTAAGCTTGCCCCAGAACTTAAATTCAGCTTTGGACTAATTGATATACTCGATAAGGATAGAAATGATTTAAAGGATGAAAGCCTCGTGAAGTACGCAAATTCTTTATCTAAAGCCACCCAGAGGATGATTACTTTAAGCTTTAATTTTGAGTAGTGCAGTTTAATTACTCAATTTAGCAATGTAGTTTTATAGTGCAGATTGGCGATGCAGCCTGGTAGTGCAGTAGTGCAGTAAAGTATTGTAGCGCAGCATTGTAATGCAGTATTATTTGACTAGTGAATTAAAAGTCTTTTTCCCAGTGTAGTAATTAATTAATATACTCTTATTGAACTGACTTGAAATATCTGGAATAGTAGCCTTACTCATATTTTCAGCTCTTACTGTTTTGTATGATTTACGCATCTCGAAATAATCTATATAAGCTTTAATAACTGCCTTGGCACTTTTAAACTGTCCTTTCACCAACAAATGAATAAAAGCCATGAAATCAAAAATATAACGAAAGAAGAAAGTTCGATTAAATTTTTCTTGTGTAACATTCTTGTATAGCATTAGTAAATTATTCCTAAAGTTGAGATACATCTTTTTAGGATTATCTTTACTTAAAGATGCTCCACCTACGTGATATACAATTGATGAAGGTATGCACATAACCCTCCGGCCTCTTGCATTAAATCTCCAGCATAGATCAATCTCTTCCATATGGGCAAAAAAGCGACCATCCAGTCCTCCTGCTTCTTGATAATCTCTCAATCTCACACACATACATGCTCCAGTTGCCCAAAAGATATCAATTTCTTTATCATACTGACCTTCATCTGTTTCAACTGTATTTAGAATGCGTCCTCTGCAAAAAGGGTATCCATATTTATCTATGAAACCACCGGCAGCACCAGCATACTCAAACTTATCTCTATCGCTATATGACAAAATCTTTGGTTGTACAGCGGCAACATCAAGGTTGGTATCCATAAATGAAATTAAACCAGTTACCCATCCAGGTGTGGTTTCAACATCAGAATTTAGTAGTACAACGTATTCAGAGTCTACTTTCTCTAATACTTTATTATAACCTTCGGCAAAGCCATAATTTCTATCTAAGACAATCAATGGGACGTCTGGATATTCTGTTTTCATAAAGGCTACAGAATCATCGGTAGACCCGTTATCGGCAATAACTACACTGCAATCATCACTTACGGTATGCGAAATAACAGAGGGTATAAACTGCTCAAGCAATTTCTTACCGTTCCAGTTTAAAATTACAACAGCAGTTTTTATCTTAATTTTGGTTGTTGTCATTGAGATTAGATGGTTTATTAAATTTCCAGCGGTTATGCGACCAAAGATATAAGGCAGGATCGCGAATTACAGATTCTTCTAGCTTCCTAATATATCTCTCCATTATCACATTCTCGGGCTCATCTGATGCATCTGGAGTGATTACAAAAATCTTAGCTAAATAATGCCCCCGCTTCTCCTTTTTAATATCTAAATAAACTATAGAACACCCAAGGTGCTTTGCTATTCGTTCCATGCCGTTTTGAACATTAGTATCTTGGTTTAAGAATTTTGTCCAATACTGGTTAACTTTTTTTGGAGGTCGCTGGTCTGATAAAAACCCCACAAGCATTGTCTTTCCTTGCTGCTTTAATTGAACCATTCTACGAAAGGCACTTAACTTCTCTAGAGGCACTGCACCAAAGCCACTACGCATTTTTAAGAACAACTGATCAAATGCTTTTGAATGAAGTTCTTTATATAAAAAGCCTAACTTTAATCTCGATTCTAAATGTAGAATAATTGACGACACCCATTCCCAGTTTGCAAAATGCCCTAGGCCTAATATACATGAGTTACCCGATGCTGTAAGTCTCTCTATAATTTCAGGATTAACAAACTTCATCCTTCTCTTCATTTCCTCTTCCGAAATATTTAAAAGTTTGATAGCTTCAAAGTAACAATCGCACAAGTGACGATAAAACTCTTTTTCTATTTTAACAATTTGGGGTGCAGACTTTTCAGGAAATGAGTTATTGAGATTTTTGCGTACAATTTTTCTACGATACCTTACTATATAGTAAACAATAAAATAAAGTATGTCTGAAAAGACGTATAATACTGAAAAAGGCAACAAAGCAATTAGGTATGTCACTGCATATAGCAGATAGTAACCTAAGCTTTTTTTATTACTACTCTCCTCGTCCATTAATACAAAGCTTTCATTGCCATTTCTTCGTCATTATATTCACCTACCTCCACCTCCATAGCTTTATTAATAAAGTCAGGATTGTAATCGGCATATAGTTTTATATAATTCTCGGTGAAACCATGCATCTTTTCACCTCTATTAGTATGTTCAAACAAAACTGTTTTTTTATTGCCTATTTGCGACTTATGGAACGCTAGATGCTTCTTGTCTGACAAATCATGCAGTGCCTTGCTTCTCGCATGTTTTGTTTTAGTGTCAACAGAATAATCTATTTGCAGAGCCTGCGTACCTGGTCGTTCAGAATAAGTAAAAACATGAAGTTGTGAGAAGTCTATTGATTCAATAAATGCTCTCCCTTCTTCAAAATAGGCATCGGTTTCGCCTCTTACCCCAACAATTACATCCACACCAATAAATGCTTCTGGAAGTATCGACTTGATCTTCTCTACTTTATGACGAAATAAGGCAGTGTCATATTTACGTTTCATTAGTTTTAGAACTTCATCACTACCCGACTGTAACGGCATATGAAAATGCGGCGCAAATCGCTTTGAGTTGGCAACAAAATCAATTATCTCATCAGTTAGCAAGTTAGGCTCAATAGATGAAATCCTATATCTCTCAACCCCTTCAACATCATCAAGCCTTTTAAGCAGATCAATAAATTTCTCTTTAGTGGTGTGCCCAAAGTCACCAATATTAACACCAGTAAGTACAATCTCTTTTCCACCTTCGAGCACCACCTGTTCTGCTTGTTTCACAAGATCTGCAATTGAGCCATTACGACTTCTTCCTCTTGCAAATGGAATGGTACAAAATGAACAGAAGTAATCGCATCCATCCTGCACCTTCAAGAAGTATCTTGTACGATCGTCTGCCGATACCGAAGGTACAAACGATCTTATCCTATGTGTTTTGGAAGTTACAACCTCACCTTTATCTTTTTTCTTAAGATCCTCTAGATACTTAACAACATCAAGCTTCTGCTCTGCACCAAGCACTAAATCTACTCCATCAATTTGAGCAATGTCATCGGGCTTCAATTGTGCATAACACCCAGTAACTACTACAAAAGCAGAAGGATGCTCTTGAATGGCCTTTCTAATTGCCTGTCTACCTTTTTTATCTGCCAGTTCGGTAACAGAGCATGTGTTAATAACACAAATATCTGCTTGCTGTCCTTTTCTAACTCTAGTAATACCCGAATTGAACAGCTGTCTTCCTATTGCAGAAGTCTCTGCAAAATTCAACTTACACCCAAGCGTGTAGTATGCAGCTGTTTTATTTTGAAATATAGATTGATCAATCATATTCTTTTATTCTTTCTGAATCTGACCTTTAACTTTAAAATTAGCTGTAATTATTTTATACATTCAGATTATTAACCCACAAAATTACAATATTACTCTCAATTTATTACCATTTTCACTTTGATAATAAAATTTTTGCAACTAATTTTACACACTATTCCACAAAGTGTGCAATAAACAGATAATTAAATATATGATTGAACAGAATTTTATTAAAATATATGAAGACGGTTTCAAAAACAATTGGGACTTACCAGCTCTCACCGACTATAAGATCAACAGTTCGTATACTTATGGTGAGCTAGCACGTGAAATAGCTACTCTTCATATATTATTTTCTGAATTAAATATACAACGTGGCGATAAAATTGCCCTTATAGGTAAGAACCACTCATCCTGGTCTATTCTGTTTATGGCAACAATAACCTATGGTGCTGTTATAGTACCTATTTTACACGAGTTTAATAATGAAAGTATGGAGCATTTAATTGAACACTCCGACTCTAAACTTTTATTCGTAAATGAGTCTATTTGGGAAAAGCTAAATAAAGACAAAATTAATATACCGGTATTCGATATACCTACATTTAATCTCATTACCAGCAACAATATCAGCAAAATAACTGAGGGTGTAGAAGAATTATTCTCCAAAAAATATCCAAACGGTTTCTCCAAAGAGGATATTAAATACAATCATGTAGATAATGATGAAGTTGTATGCATTAATTACACATCTGGAACAACAGGTTTCAGTAAGGGTGTAATGATTACAGCAAATAATTTTGCCGGAAACATCATATATGCAGATAAACTAAATTTACTATTTAGAGGCGAACGAACACTAGCCTTTTTACCAATGGCACATGTTTATGGATGTGCATTCGATTTTCTGTATGCACTTTCGGCAGGAGTTCACATAACACTACTTGGAGTGGCCCCTACACCACATAACCTAATTAATGCTTTTAAAGAGGTTAAACCAAATATAATTATTACAGTTCCGCTAATATTTGAGAAAATATACAAGAAAAAAATATTACCTGTTATCAATCAGCCAGTAATGAATATTTTACTTAAGATTGGAGGACTCAATAAGCTTATTCTTAACAAGCTCAAAAAGAGTCTAATTACCTCACTGGGAGGCAACTTCAGAGAAGTAGTTATTGGAGGAGCTGCACTTAATGCCGAAGTAGAAGCTTTTTTCTATAAAATAGGCTTTCCATTTAGTGTAGGATATGGAATGACCGAATGTGCACCACTAATTGCATTTGATAAACACTCTAACTTTGTGCCTACATCATGCGGATCTATACTAAAAGACATTATGGAAGCAAGAATTGAATCACCTGACCCAGAGAGTATTGCGGGTGAAATACAGGTTAGAGGAGAGAATGTGATGAAGGGTTATTACAAGAATAGTGAAGCTACCGAAGCTACATTTACAACTGATGGATGGCTAAAGACAGGCGACTTAGGAATAATGAAAGATAAAAGACTATATATAAAAGGTCGCATTAAAACAATGTTGCTTTCGGCAAATGGTCAAAATATTTACCCCGAGGAAATCGAATCGCGTTTAAACAACCTGCCCTATATATCAGAGAGTGTAGTTGTATTGCGTGAGTTCAGGCTCGTAGCACTTATATACCCCGACAAAGAGGCTATGCGTTCTGATAATATTAATAATGATCAGCTTCTAAATATTATGGAGACAAACAAAGGCACCCTAAATAAATCTGTTGCCCAATACGAGAGACTGAGTGCTATAGAAATAGTAGAAAATGAATTCGAAAAGACACCAAAAAAGAGCATCAAACGCTTCCTATATCAATAATAGCTATCTTTTGAGATCAACAAAAGAGGATTAAAATCAAGTATCACAACCGTTTAGCATTA
This sequence comes from Bacteroidales bacterium, assembly GCA_012841425.1. Taxonomy (GTDB): domain Bacteria; phylum Bacteroidota; class Bacteroidia; order Bacteroidales; family Dysgonomonadaceae; genus Proteiniphilum. The sequence goes on from DUUR01000259.1 coordinate 8,419, forward strand.
TTTAACTATAAATAAACTTTAGAACATGTTGTACAACATGTTTATTAATGTACATTTGCAAAGTTTTTAGAAATCTGTATTCAATTAGCTCTCTGATTAACAACCAGATGAAGCTCACTAGGGTGCAAAATAATAAAAACTGTTTAATTTTGTTCTCAAAATTATTTATCGTTTAATTTTTATAAAGTAATGAAAAAAGTGGTGTTTTTAGTTGCTACTATAGCAACATTAGGATTTGTCTCTTGCAACAATGCACAAGTAAATGCTGAACAAGCCAGATTAGATAGTTTAGCAGAAGTAGCTAGGGTTGACAGTATCGCGAAAGTTAAATCTGACAGCATTCAGGCAGTTATCGAAGCCGAAGCAGCTGCAGCAGCAGATACTCTTAACCAAGTTGTTGATGAAGCTACCATCAACTTAAAATAAGTTTATTGGTAGCAGTTTTGCAGAGACCACCTCAAAAGGGTGGTTTTTTTATTTGTATGTGGTGCAAAAATAGTAACTTTGTTATTAAATTAATATGAATAAAGATGATAAGAGCTACTTCCAACTACAACAAATTTATTCCGCTACTCTTGGTAGCACTAACAATATTAACTAGTTGTAATCAAAGAGCAAACACGTATTTTGAGAAACATCTCTCCTACCCCGACCTGCTTACCAAAGATCAAAAAGTAAAGCTAGCCGCATATGTAGTGCCAACAGAAAGTCAGTACGAATGGCAACAACTCGAATTAACCGCATTTATACATTTTGGCATAAACACATTCACTGGAAGGGAATGGGGTGATGGAACTGAAGATCCTAACCTATTTAACCCAACCAATTTTGATGCTGAACAGTGGGTTGAAACACTACAAAATGCAGGCTTCAAAATGGTTATTTTAACTGCAAAACATCACGATGGCTTCTGCCTCTGGCCAACGCAGACCACCAAACACTCTGTTGCATCATCTAGCTGGTTAAACGGCAAAGGCGATGTTGTAAAGGCTCTTAGAGACGCATGCGAAAAATATGATATGAAGTTTGGAGTATACCTATCTCCATGGGATAGAAATGCAGAGAGTTATGGCGACTCACCTGCTTACAACCGCATGTTTGTGCAACAGCTTGTTGAACTACTTACAAACTATGGAGAAATTCACGAAGTGTGGTTTGATGGCGCAAATGGCGAAGGACCAAATGGAAAAGTGCAGGAGTATGATTGGACCCGTTTTTATCATGTAATAGATAGCCTTCAACCAATGGCTGTTAAAGCTATTATGGGCGACGATGTACGCTGGGTTGGCAATGAAAGTGGCTTGGGTAGAGAAACTGAATGGAGCGTTACACCACTACAGCCCGATATAAACAAAACGGTTGTTGCAGAAAACAATAGATTAAACATATCTCCAACTTCTAAGGATTTGGGCAGCAATGAACTTATTGAAGAATCTAAAACAATATATTGGTATCCTTCTGAAGTTGATGTTTCAATCAGACCAGGATGGTTTTATCATGCCGAACAAGATAGTCAAGTTAAAACATTAGCACAACTGGTAGATATCTATTTCCAATCTGTAGGAATGAACTCTGTACTACTTTTAAACATACCCCCCGATACTCGTGGAAGAATACATGAAGTTGATGCAGATCATCTAAGTCAATTTGGAGACTATATTACTTCCACCTTCAGCAATGAAAAACTAACCGATGGTGAGGTAGAATGGAAAGCTAAGTCAGGTGCAAGCAAAGAGTTCGATGTGCATGAAGGGCAAGTCATAAACACAGTAATGCTACAGGAAGATATTCAAAAAGGGCAACGTGTAGAAGAGTTTATGGTTGAAGGCCTAATAAACGATGAGTGGGTTAAGCTAACCGAAGGAACAACTATAGGTTACAAACGCCTACTCAGATTTGCAGATACTAAGCCTACAAAAATACGTATCACAATTGAGGAGACACGAGATATTGCAAACATTAAAAAGATAGGCGCCTACTTTGCACCTGTATTAGAAGGAAGTATTATGCAGTTTAAGTTGTCAGACATCTCATCAGACAACTGGGTTATTGGCAATCCGCAACCACTAACCATAGATTTGGGCGAACGCTATTCGATAAAAGGATTTACCTACTCACCTGTTGAATCTATGGAATCGATATTCAAATATACTTTCTGGGTAAGTGAAGATGGTGAAACCTGGAATGATGTAATTACTAACGAGTTTAGCAATATAAAGAACAACCCAATACCACAAAGTGTTACATTTGACGATGCCGTTAATGCTCGTTATATAAAAATAGAATCAATTGAAGGTACAGATGGTGGCCACCCCACAGTTGACATGAAACAGATTGGAATTCTAACAAATTAAATTATCCATTGATACAAAAATAAATGAAAAAATACATCCTCACTTTAATACTATTAGTTGCATTTGCAACTAATAAACAAACAGTTTATGGTCAGACTATTAACGATATATTTAAATCGATGCCCGCAGAGCTACTTATTGGTGTTTCAGAAGGCAATAAAACTATGTTAATAGTAGACACAGCTAATACAACAATACCGTATATATTCGGAGAGATTCAAAAAGTAAACCATAGTAGCAGCTATCTGAATATAAAGACCTCTGAGGTAGGAAACACTCAAATAAAACTTCTACCTGTTGCAGGAGATTCATCAATAGTATCAGTAATAAAAACTGTTTGTGGAGGTGTAGAAAAAGATATTTGTAATAGCATAATCTCATTTTACACAACTGACTGGAAAGAGCTAGATAGTGAATTACTAATTTCTACGCTTTCACCTCAATTGTTTATGGATTCTTCAAAAAAAGATTTAGATAATTACAAATATGCCCTATCTTTGCCCGATATTTATCCAATCTCTGCAAAATATGATGAATCAAGCACAGACTTAACACTGCTGTTCCAATATAAAGACAGAGTCGCAAATATGCACCTCAATGAGTTTGAAGCATTCTTGAAAAGCGATAGTGTTATCCTGAAATGGGATGGATATAGCTTTAAATAAATAACCTTCTCAGATAAAAAACAATATGCACCCGTAGTTCAATGGATAGAATACCGGATTCCGGTTCCGACGATGCGAGTTCGATTCTCGCCGGGTGTACTTATCTGCATATTTTATTTGAACAACACCTTAATGTTTGTCATCACTTTATTTAGGGGCAGATTAGCAGTGTGGCTTGGTGCTATTTTGTGAATCTTGCTCAACCGCTTGTTTGAGTAGTTAAACGAATACCATTTCCGATGTAGAGACGACCGAAATCTTTTATTCTGAAATATCGCTTTACCAAAGCTCCCACCGTTAAAAATGTCATCCATCACCATGTCCACATACTTATCTTCGGTATCGGTAGCAAAAGGAAAGATAGAAGGATTTGCACCTAAATACTTCACGGCAACCGATGCAAATATTTGCATACCGTATAGCAATTCAAATTCAATAGCCAATCGCAGAAAAGCATCTTTATCTAGAATAGAAGAATGACGGTCGAGAAACAACGTCCAGTCGCACAACTGACGAATTCCCACCCCCAAATGTATGAAATGATGAAAGAGGTGCTGAAAAATAAAGAATGCATTAAACTCATGAGGAAGCACCTTTATTTCCAACCCATCTATATCAATGCTTAGAAAATCGTTGTTAGCATTTATTTCGTCAACTTTCTGCTCTAATAGTCTATCAAATTTTCTTATGCCAAAGTAAGAAGCCCATTTATGATTTTCAATAAGTACACCCTCATATTTAAATGCTTGGTGATGAATATTTTCGGGTTTCATTTCAAACCCTTTGCTTCGTGCCCAATCATTAGCTTTTTTGTAATCACCTTTTTGGTATAAAAATGCATCAATGTCGCCCGTAGTACGATGGGCAGGATTAGGATAAAAAGAAGCATTGGCTTGCCCCTTGAGCAGAACAAATGGGCAACCTATCTTTTCATACTCTGCAGACAGCTTTTTGAGGACATTATTAATTCGATTATTCGTTCTCTCAATTGACTCGCTTTGCAGATGAAGCTTAAATATTATTTTTTTCTCTGGATGCAATTCAGGAGGCAAAGACAACACACCATCGAATATAAGAGCAACTACCTTTTGATCGATGGCCAATTCGCAAACCTGTTCCCACAAATTGCTATCAACACTCTCAAACAATTGTGAATCAGCAGTACGCTCCCAAACTGCTGTCGACAACAATTCTAAAAAAAGAGTTCGGGCTCTATCCATATTTATATAATTTATGAAGTCCTTTTTTTCTATTCAGTCTTATCAATTATATTCGGTCTTCTCCAAATTCATTCAATTTAAACAATTTTATTGAGCCTTTTTCATCCACTCGTCAACAATAGATTCATCGTAGCCCATCGATTTAGCTTTGGTGAAGTCGGCCTTAGCAGCAGTCTTGTCAAACTGATCTAGCCTCACCCTCCCACGAAGAAAATAGTAGTAAGGATTTTCACTTTGCGAGAGCTCCACAGAGCGCAAGTCTGCCGACGCAAGTAGTGTTTTGCCACTATTAATATAACACTCTGCCCTGTTCATATAAAAACTAGGATCACTATTTGTTTCATTGTTTATCAAATCCGTATAAACCATTTCGGCAAGCTCCCACTTATTATCAAGCTTAAATAATAATGCCTTACTTAGCTTTGTATACATATTATTTGGATCTAACTCTTCCGATCTTCTAAAATCTGCTTCAGCCTTAGTACGATTATTCTCTTCAAGAAATAGCACACCTCTACGATAATGCGCCTCTATATCTTCGGGGAAGTCGGCAATAAGCAAATTATAATCTTCCATAGCCTCATCAAACCTGCCAAGCTCCACAAGCAAAGAGGCTCTGTTGTGAAGTACAATTTCCGGAATAGGATTATTTGGAAGTGAAGCTGTAAACGAGATAAAGGCATCTTCGTACTCCCTTAGATGGCGTTGTATAATGCCCAGATTTAGAAGTAAAACCGAGTTGTTTTCGTTTGCCGGATCTATCCTCATTGCTCTTTGCAAAGAAATGGCAGCACTGTCTAAATTATTGTTATCTATATGCGTTGCTGAGCGTTCTACCCACTCCATATAACTGGGCGACTGCGCCTTTGTCTGCACAGACACCACAAGCAACAATGCAATTATAAGTTTGTTATATATTTTCATTTACTTTATTTGTTCTAATTATAAGCAGATCTCTTAAGGACTACACCTCCCAAATAAGGTATTACAAAGTTCCCACTTAAGGGCGATCATGTACAAAAATAGCCGTTTTTTTCTGTATTTGTAGTAACTTTGCAACCAAATAAAATAAATTATATTAATATGTCATCTCTCATACAACTAATTATCCCATCAGATAGCATATTTTCGCCAAATACTGCGCAAACATCTTTTGGTGAATTAATAAAGTCGGGTAAGTATGATCAGGTACTGGATAACGCACTCACTTGGAGTATTGATTTTGCTGCAAATATTGTCCTGGCTCTAGTCCTGTTTTTTGTTGGTCGTTTTATTATATTAAAAATAAGCGGTCTCAGCAACAAGATATTAAAGAAAAGCTCGTGGGATGGCGTACTCAAAGGATTTATAAGTAGCATTATTCAAACAATTCTTTTTGTTGTGCTCTTTATGATAATAATTAATGCCGTGGGAGTAAAAACTGTTTCCATTGCAGCATTAATTGGTACTTTGGGTTTGGCCATTGGCCTTGCCATGAAAGACAACCTGTCTAATTTTGCTGGCGGTGTACTTATATTGCTTAGCAAACCATTCAGAGGTGGCGATTACATTAAGGCACAAGGGCTCGAAGGAACAGTTGTGAGCATTGGCATCTTGCACACAATACTCAGAACAGGAGACAACAAGACTGTTTATATTCCAAACGGACCACTTTCTACGGGAAACATCACAAATAATAATAGCTTAGATGGCACTCTTCGCACAGATATAGTTGTAAATGTTGATTACGGGAGCGATGTTGAGGAGGTAAAAAAAGAGCTTTTAGCTATTGCACGCGAGCATCCAAAAGTGCTTATTCAGCCCGACCCGTTTGCAAGAATGACAAAGATAAACACTGCCACGCTTGAGTTTACAGTTAGGGTATGGGCCGAAAAAGCCGACTTATGGGGTGTTAATTATGATCTCACCGAAAAGATATATCAAAGCCTATATGAGAAGGGTATGATAAGCTCATTGCAGCAAATGACCATTCACATGGCAAAGGAATAATAAGTTTGGGGTAAGGAGTAAAAAGAGAAACTCTTAATACTCCGATGCAAAATGGAATTTAATATTCTTAAAATCCTGCTGCGCCATCATCAATATATAATTAGACTCGGCAAGGAATACATCCCTACCCTGCTTGTCATGAGCCATATATTGATACTTACGCTTTTTAAAGTCGGCCAGTTGCTCTTTATCTTCACTCTCTATCCAACAAGCTTTATATAGTTGAATGGGTTCCCAACGACACTGTGCACCATACTCATGAAGCAATCTGTATTCAATAACTTCAAACTGTAGCTGACCCACCGTACCAATAATCTTTCGACCATTAAACTGATTAGTGAATAACTGTGCAACACCCTCATCCATCAACTGCTCGATACCTTTTTGAAGCTGTTTAGACTTCATCGGATCGGCATTCTCAATATACTTAAACATCTCTGGCGAGAAGCTTGGCAAGCCTTTAAAATGCAGGTCCTCTCCTGATGTTAAAGTATCGCCAATTTTAAAGTTACCAGTGTCGGGCAATCCAACAATATCACCTGCAAATGCCTCATCCAAAATCTCTTTCTTTTGAGCCATAAATGCAGTGGGCGATGAGAATTTCATCATCCTGTTAAAACGTACGTGCTTATAATTTACATTACGCTCAAACTGGCCCGAGCAAATTTTAACAAATGCAATACGCGAACGATGGTTGGGGTCCATATTAGCATGTATCTTAAACACAAATCCCGAAAACGTGTTTTCATAAGGATCCACTACACGCTCCTCGGCCTGCACCTTTCGGGGCGATGGCGCAATCTCCACAAAACAGTCTAACAGCTCCTTTACACCAAAATTATTTAATGCAGAACCAAAAAACACTGGTGCAAGCTTACCTGCCAGATACTCTTCTCTATCAAACTCGGGGTATACCTCTGTAATTAGTTCAACCTCATCTCGTAATTTACCAGCTAAACTATCACCTATATGCTTCTCCAATTCAAGTGACTCAATGTCGAGATGCAACGATTCGGTAACTACCTGCTTACTTGGCTTAAAGAGATCGAGGCTATTTCTATAAAGATTATAAACACCCTTAAATCTATCACCCATATCAATTGGCCAGCTTAGAGGGCGCACACTTATCTGCAACTCCTCTTCCAATTCGTCAAGAACTTCAAATGGGTCTTTACCCTCACGGTCTAGCTTATTCACAAATATCATCACAGGGGTGTTGCGCATACGGCAAACCTCCATAAGCTTGCGCGTTTGCACCTCCACACCTTTTGCTATGTCAACCACCACAATAACACTGTCAACAGCGGTTAGTGTACGAAATGTATCTTCAGCAAAATCTTGGTGACCAGGCGTATCAAGTATATTTATTTTGTGATCGCTGTAATCAAAACCCATAACAGAGGTGGCAACAGAAATACCACGCTGCTTTTCAATTTCCATCCAGTCTGATGTGGCACTTTTCTTAATCTTATTAGATTTTACAGCACCTGCAACATGTATTGCACCTCCAAAGAGTAGTAGTTTCTCTGTAAGTGTAGTTTTTCCCGCGTCGGGGTGACTAATTACGGCGAATGTTCTTCGCTTTTGTATCTCTTTTTTCAAATTCATCTATTGAAAATTATTCTATATGTTTATTTTTTTAATGCAACGCTCAAGTGCATCCTCCCAACGTGGAATTTTAACACTAAAAACATTAGCTAACTTCGTTGGGTTGAGGGCACTATATGCAGGTCGTTTCACCACAGACCCATATTCTTTTGACGTTATGCCACTCAGTTCACAATCTTCAATTGCTGCCAAACGCTTTATCTCTTTTGCAAATTCATATCTCGACACCTCTCCACTATTGCAAAAATGATATAGACCTGTTTTCCACTCATCCTTTTCAGACAACTGCAAAATGTGAATAATCATCTCAGCCAAATCGGCAGCATAAGTAGGTGAGCCCACTTCGTCTTCAACAACCCTTAGCTTATCTTTTTGCTTCATTAAGCTAATCATTGTTTTCACAAAGTTATCTCCATACTCCGAGAACAACCAGCTAGTGCGAATAATGATCCAATCGTTGGCCATCACCATTAACGCATCCTCACCCTTCAATTTACTTAATCCGTAAACCGACAAAGGGTTTGGTGTAATCTCCTCTGTATATGCTACTTCAGAAGTACCATCAAAAACATAATCTGTTGAAATATGAATTACCTTAACATCATATTGCTTGGCAATGGAGGCTATATTTTCAACCCCAGCTTCATTAACATCAAATGCTTTATCGCTTTCTGTTTCGGCCCTTTCAACAGCCGTAAAACCTGCACAATTAATGATATATTGTATATGGTTGTTTTTAACGTATTCTTCAACTCTATCTTTACTTGTTATATCAATAATATCGGCATCTGTAAAATGAAACTTAAATGGCAGGTTTATCTTTTGCGCAAGCAACTTAATCTCGTTGCCAAGCTGACCATCAGCACCTGTTACAAGCACATTTTTCTCAACTAATCCATAAAAATACTGCTCCCTTACAACCTCCTTCTCGGTTGCACCCAACAGTTTAATAGTCTCTAATACTATTGCCATAATTCATTTATTTAAAAGTACCTCACCAAATCGTTATGCAAAATGATCCAATTACAAATTTGCATGAGTCCCTTTTCTATACAATATTCTGCTCTTGCATATCCATCTCTCTATATTTTTTAGAAAGAAGCCTCAACAGCGCGGTAATTTGCGTAACCGCTGCCTGCGTTTCTTTAGATATCTCTTTTTTCTGCACCTTCAAAAGCAAATAACCATAAAGAGCAGTAAAGCAAGTCTCAAGCTCCACAACATCCTTATTAGCAGCTTTAGAACGAAGCTCAACAATATACGGTAGCGTATTGTAATAAACACCAATATACTCAGACTCCGTAGAATCTTTTAGGATTCGCAAATGTAAGTCGGTAAGCTCAATAATAATATTTTTGTTAATCTGAAGGTGACCTCTCTCCTGCACACCCTCAGACTTCATCATCATCACCAACCCCTCATACCAATTGCGTGCATTACTGCGCTCTCTCTCGGTTTCATATACAGGATCTATAATCGATTTTTGAATTAAATCTATATCCAGGCTATAAGCTCTCAAAAGGTCTTCTATCTGCCACATATACAAAAGATACTCGGCAATATTATACTTCTTTTCGGGAATCTTCATCTTATAAAATATTGGTTCTATACATATTGATTATTAAAAAAAGCACAATCAATCTTCAAATATCATTATGAAATAGTAAATTTGCCACAAAAATACAACAATATGCTCAAGTTTCATATTATTGAATCAGGTTATTTTATGGGAGATGGCGGAGTGATGTTTGGCCCAGTGCCCAAGAAATACTGGTCGGCCAAGTACAAAGCAGACGACAAAAACATGTGCGTAATGTCTATGCGATGCCTGTTTATAGAAACCAACACACGACGCATTCTTATCGATTCGGGTATCGGAAATAAGCACGACTCCAAACTAAAATTCTTTCAACCTTTCGATCAAAAGGATATAAGAGACGAGATAAGAGAGATTGGCTACGAACCAGAAGATGTAACCGATGTAATAATATCGCACCTCCATTTCGATCATTGCGGGGGCAACACGGTTATAAACCAAAACAACGAAGCAGTGCCCGCCTACCCCAACGCCACATATCATTTAAGCTTAAAGCAGTGGAACAACTATCGCAAGCCTTCATTATTCGAAGCCAGCTCGTTCTTTGCAGATAATATAGAACCTGTTTACGATGCTGGGCAACTTAAGTTTGTGTTAGACGACATACAGCTCGACGAGAACATCTCTCTTGAGCTTTATGATGGTCATTCTCCTGGTCAGATTGCTGTATTATTCGAAAACGAAGATGGCAAATATGCTTTTCCGGGCGATGTGGTTCCAACATCATTAAACCTACAACTCAGCTGGCTGTGCGCTTATGATAACAGCATGGTTGTAGCCATGGAAGAGAAAAAGAAGTTTATGGACAAAGCTAGGGCTGATAAACGCACTCTTATTTTTTATCACGATGCCTATACCGAGTCGGCAAAACTTTAATGCACTAGCAACTCGGACTAGACACGCACCTTGGCCCAAGTTCCCATATGGTTGGCTTGTGTTTCCCTTATGCTTGCCTTATGCTTGCCTTAAGGTTGCCTTATATTACAATAAGGTAAACCTAAGTGAACTATAAGCCAAACATAGTGTAAATTGGGAGTAGATTCCTACGAATATTAACCTATATTCATTAATTGCAGGTGTCAAATGAATTCGGATAGTAGACAATGTGAATTAAATGCACACGATTCAAGATATTGTAGGTTGAAATTAAAAACACCCCAAAGGAACTAGAATGCGTCTCTGGGGTGTAATAAAATGATATGTATGAAAATTAGAGAGCATCTCTTAACGCTTTAATTTCGTTGTGAGATAATTTAATTATTTGAAGTTGACTAAGTAGTATTTCTCGTTGAGTTGGCGTTAATTCATCTGAATTTAAAGCTGTGTTGTATGCAGTAATTGCCGCATCCTCGCCTCGCTCGCAGTTATTTAAAACAATTTTGCGTTCTCCACCGCTAAGAAAGGCACCTACATCCATCCAAGCTCTGTATATTTTACCTAGGGCCATTGTGCCCGTGGCAACCTTTTCGCCCAATAGTGCCACTTCTGCTGTTAACTCGCTATGGAAGGCGTGACTTTCGTTTATCTTTTCCTGAAATAATACTCTTAGATCTGCATCTTCAGGTTGTAGATTTTCTATGGCTTTTTTGTAACCATCTACTCTGTCGTTATTTATTTTTACTAAATCATTTAGTACTTCTGCTTGTTTTTCGAAATGCATAATAATTTGTTTTTATGATGGGAAAGACTTATAACCTGTCGAGTTCTTTATCGAACCAACTCTTTACTTCGTCCTTGGTTTTACCTGTTCTATTTTGGATTCTTCCTAAAAGTTCATCCTCTTTTCCTTCCACATAAAGTAGATCGTCGTCGGTTAAATCGGCCCATTGTTGTTTTGCGCGACCTTTTAATTCATTCCAGTTTCCTTTTATTCTTAATTTGTCCATAATAGATAATTTTTATATGAGTTCCTTAATTGAAATCTCTATCTCCTAAACAGAGATTATTTATGTATGGTTCATGTTATTGGGGGATATAAAAGTTATTTACAGTTGATTAACTAGTTTTCATATTATCAGACAATTAGAAAAGAAATATGTTTACATAATTATAAAAGAACAAAAGTTTATTTATATTGTTTTAATCACTAAAACTCTAGTTAAACTACGAACGTTTTAATTTAATTGCTCAAATCAAATATCTAAATAAGAAACAATATGGATTGGCAAGAGTTACTTTTTGGTGATGAAAGTGCAAATTTCCTGCTTGAAATAGCTTTACGTTCTGTAATAATGTTTTTGCTCATATTTCTTGGATTAAGAGTAGCAGGAAGAAGAGGAGTAAGGCAGTTATCGATTTTTGAACTGCTTATTATTATATCACTAGGTTCTGCTGCAGGTGACCCCATGATTTATAAGGAGATTGGCGTTATTAACTCATTAGTGGCCTTTGCGGTGGTTTTCTTTGTGTATTGGCTTATAACTAAGCTAGTTGAAAACTCTGACAAGATGGAAAACATCCTCGAGGGTGAACCAATGTATATTATTAGAGACGGAAGGGTTTCTAAAGAGGCGTTGAAAAATAAAGTATTGGCAGGCGATGAGTTTTTTGCTTCGTTGAGATTTCATAGCTTTTCTCATATGGGACAGGTGAAAGCTGCTATTTTGGAGACTTCGGGTGAGGTGAGCATACTTCCGTTTGACGATGCTGAGGTGAGGCCAGGGCTGCCTGTGTGGCCCGACCAATTACATAAAATGTATAAGGTGATACCCCATGAGGGTGTCTATGCCTGCTTTAAGTGTGGAAGTACAAAGTTAATAGCGAAAGATGAAAGGACCGAGTGTACCTTTTGTAAGAAAAATGATTTGTGGGTTGAGGCAGTTAGTGATGCTAAGAAGCAACTTGTTTAAAATTGAGTAAATATTTTGGATAATCGCATTAACGAGGGTATTGGCCGTGGTATATATTTTTTAAATCGAGAAATTGCTATTAATATAAGAACAATTATTCCGAATATAAACACCCACCCGTAGAGCTCCCTCAAAGCTAAGAGAAAAGCATTACTTCCAACTCCAACAATGGATAAATGTTTAGACATCAGCCCTGTCATTGCTCTATTTAAAATTGCATCTCCTATGGGTGAAGCAACTCCAGTGCGGATAAAGCCTAATAAGGCCAGTACCTGAAAATAATAATTAAAGGGGGTTGTAGCTTGGGCATAAACGGTGAGTGAAATGAATACTACTAATTGACCGAATCCGAGTAATATTAATGGTAGATATAACATCTGTATGCTTGTGTAGGGAGTGATGATAAAGTAGCTTAATCCAACATACAACACTACCGCTGACATACCGATAAATAGTAGGATTTTTTTTGACCACTGTAATCTTGTTAATGTAAACCAAGCAAATAATGTTCCAAGAAGCGACCCTAGAAATTCTAACCATTTGAGTGAAGCATTATGTAGTTGATCAAGATCTAGAACTGCACCAGTGAAACGACTTTGAAGCACGTTCTTCACAGAAAGAAATATTCCTAGAAACAGAAAAAGCAACATTAGATTAAAAGAGATCTGTAATCATTGCAAGATCGTTATCGTATCTATAGTTAATTACGTTATAATTATCTGAGGCTAGCTCTAAACTCTTATTTCTGGTTTCTAACAGCGAGAATGCTTCTTTATACCTTATAA
>DUUR01000260.1 GCA_012841425.1 Bacteroidales bacterium
AATATGGATAAATATCTTCAGGATATTTCGAGAGATAAGCGTTACTGGGAGCGAAAACGTGACGAAATAAGGCGTGAGCGTAAGCGTCTTGAAGGTGTAACTACCAAATATGAGAGCGAGCTAGAGGATATAAATAAGCAAAAAAAAGAGATCCTCTTAGAGGCTAAGAAACAGGCCGAGCAGATACTCTCGGAGAGTAATGCGTTGATAGAAAGTACAGTAAGAGAAATTAAAGAAACTAAGGCTGATAAAGAGAAGACTAAGCTGGCACGACAAAAGTTAAGTAGTTTTAAAGAAAACCTAGAGACTCAGCTGGTAAACGAAAATGATTCTAAAGTGGCTGCAAATAAAAGAGCGTTAAAAAAGGATGGCGTTAAGCAAAAAAGAAAATCTTCTAAAAAAGTATCTGCCATAAATGATTTAAAACCAGGTGATTTTGTTAGGCTTAAAAATCAAACTACACATGGCGAGATTATGGAGATTTCGGGCAAGAAAGCTACGGTAGCATTTGGAATGATAAAATCTACGGTTGATATTGCTAAGCTTGAAACAGTTAGTAATAATCAAATAAAGAAAGAGAAAAAATCGTCGAACACTCGTGACCTTTTGCACGAAAGGAAATTAAACTTCAAGCAAGATATTGATGTAAGGGGAATGAGGGGCGATGAAGCGCTTCAGGCTGTGATGTATTTTATTGATGATGCAATTCAGCTGGGTGTGTCTAGAGTGAGAATATTACATGGAACAGGAACTGGGGCTTTAAGACAAATTATTAGGGATTATCTGGCAACTGTAAATGGCGTTGCGCATTTTAAAGATGAGCATGTTCAGTTTGGTGGTGCAGGGATAACTGTTATTGATATGGAATAGCCTCAATATTTTTAAAATGCATTCTTTTTTAAGGTCTGTTATGACTATTTTTTTTTAACTTTGCGACCAATATTAAATTTTCTGATAATTGTAAATATTTAAAACCATAACTGATGGCAAGATTTTCAAAGCCTTTCTGGGTGGCTAACTTTGTAGAGCTCCTGGAGCGACTAGCATATTATGCTGTTTTTATTGTTATAACTCTTTATCTATCTAACGTTTGGGGGTTTTCTGATATTGAAGCTGGTGTTATTGCTGGACTCTTTTCGGCATCGCTTTACCTCCTACCTGTATTTGCTGGTGCGTATTCAGATAAAATAGGCTTTAGAAAAGCAATTATATTGGCTTTTGCCCTTCTTACTGTTGGTTATGCCGGTTTAGGGATATTGCCAACTATGTTAGAGAGTGCTGGATTGGTTGATTATAAGATGACTACAACTTACACAGGACTTAGAGAAAGCAATTTAAGATGGTCGATAATTGCACCTCTTGTTTTATTAGTAATTGGTGGTGCATTTATTAAGTCTGTTATTTCAGGAACTGTTGCACGAGAAACAACTACTGAAAATAGGGCCCGTGGGTATTCAATTTTTTATATGATGGTGAATATTGGTGCCTTTACCGGAAAAACTGTTGTAGACCCATTAAGAAGAAGTATGGGAGATCAGGGACTGGTTTATTTAAACTATTTTTCTGCTGCAATGACATTATTGGCCCTAATTGCGGTTTATTTTTTCTATAAATCGGCCAAAACAGAGAATAGCGGAAAGAGCTTTTCGGATATAGGTAAGTCATTTATTAAAGTGATGACAAATGGTCGTTTACTTTTACTAATAATAATAGTGAGCGGATTCTGGATGATTCAGAGCCAGATGTATGCTACAATGCCCAAGTACGTAATCAGGATGATTGGAGAGGAGGCATCGCCTGGATGGTATGCCAACGTTAATCCACTGGTAGTATTTATATCGGTAAACTTTGTAACTTCATTTATGAAGAGGCGCACCGCTATATCGTCTATGATGGTGGGTATGCTTATTATTCCTTTTTCGGCATTGGTGATGTCGTTTGGTACACAAGTGGGCGTTGGGTATATATTAGGATTACACCCTGTGGCATTTATGATGGTTATAGGTATTGCATTACAAGCGTTAGCAGAGTGTTTTATATCACCTCGATATCTGGAGTATTTCTCGCTTCAAGCACCCGAAGGTGAAGAGGGGTTGTATCTAGGTTTTAGTCACCTTCACTCGTTCTTCTCGTTCTTGTTTGCATTTGGCTTATCGGGTTTTTTACTTGATAAATATTGTCCCGATCCTCGTTTGTTTATAAATGAAGCGGGAGTGCTGGATACGATAGGCTACGCTGCTGCCACACAAAATGCTCATTATATATGGTATGTGTTTGTGGGTATTGGTCTTATTTCTGCAGTTGCACTATTTATATATGGTAGAGTTACAAAAAAAATAGATAGCAAGAATGTTGCATAAACAAGCTTGTATTCTAGGTGTTATATATTATAATGTTGTCTTTTAAATTATTAGAAATATGAGGTTAGATCTGAGTTCACAAATTACTCTTGAGAGGGTGCCTAAAAAGTATTACAAACCCGATAACGATTTTGAAGAGTACAATCTTGCTCGATATGAGAAGCTTCCGGTTGCTATATATGAAGAGGCAAGAAAAGCTGCAATTGAAATTGCCAATGATATCTCTAAAGAGATACAAAGAAAAGAAAAAGAGGGCAAGCCATTTATTTTTGGAATAAGTGGGGGCGTTTCTCCTGTACCTGTTTATGAAGAGCTGGTTAGATTGCATAAAGAGGAGGGACTTAGTTTTAAAAATGTTGTTGTTTATAATACTTATGAGTTTTATCCTGTTCTAGATTTTTCGTTCAGCAATTTACAGATGCTGAAAGATGTTTTTTTGGATAAGGTTGATATCGATCCAACAAACATTAACTCACCTGATGCTACGGTTGAAAAAGAATTGATTGGAGATGTGTGTGAGAAGTTTGAGAAAAAATTAGAAATCTTGGGTGGTCTAGATTACCTTTTACTTGGATTGGGAAGAAAAGGAAATGTAGGATTTAATATGCCAGGTAGTAGTTTGCATTCTCAAACACGAATGGTTATGCTTGACGGTGACTCAAGAGCTGATATCTCGCATAATTTTGGTTCTTTAGATAAGGTTCCGGTAAGTGCAATCACAATGGGCTTGTACGATATGATGGAGTCTAAAAAGATAACTCTTTTGGCATGGGGAGAGCAGAAAGCAGAAAGTATAAGAGATATTGTTGAAGGTGCGGTTTTAGATTCTGTGCCTGGCTCGGTATTGCAAACACATCCTGAAGCTACTGTTTATGTTGATATTGCTGCAGCCGCTGAGTTAACTAGGTTGAGCAAACCATGGCTTGTAACTAATTGTGAATGGGATAGCAAATTAATTAGACGTGCAATTGTATGGCTATGTGGTGTTGTAGATAAACCAATACTAAAGCTTACCAATAA
>DUUR01000261.1 GCA_012841425.1 Bacteroidales bacterium
CTTTATCAGTTTCTTTCAATATTTTTAAAATCTCCATGTTGCATACGTTTTTTCCTCCCGGATAGCATAAATATGAATAGCCAATTGGTTTTCTTTCCAACCTTGTTTTTCTTATAAAATATACCCTTCTTAATTTTTCAACTTCCTCGTCTGTTAATAAATTGTCGGCAATAGAATCTCTAATCCAATGTGTCAGATTTTTCAATTCGTATAGTTCTTTTGTTTCTGCAATAGCTTTTTTAATGGTTAGGAAATGGCTGTAATATATCATTTTACCATTTCCAAGGTCGATATTATACATATTTTTCCACCTCCTATTTGATTTTATATAAAATACTCTATAAACCACCCTGATTGCAGGGTAGTCTAACAATATTTTATAGTCCACCAACACTATTTTCAGCCATACTGTAGAAATTATACTCATCTCCAATAATAACATGGTCTAATATACTAATTCCTATGATATTCCCTGCTTCAACAAGTCTGCGTGTTATCTCTATATCTTCTACACTCGGGTCTGGATCACCACTTGGATGGTTATGCATTAAGATGATAGATGCTGCATTTTGGAGCATGGCTCGTTTAAATATCTCTCTCGGGTGTACTAAAGAGGCATTTATAGTTCCTGTACTAACCACAAATACTCCTGTTATTTTGTTTTTTGTGTCAAGTGTGATTAGTGCCATTATTTCCTCGGGTCTCTCATGCATTTCTAAAACTTTAATTGCTACATCGTGGGCAACTTCGGGTCGTGTAACTCTTTGTTCCAAGTTATATTTTTCGTCTTTTTCTTTAATTACTTTTAAACTTAATAAACTTATAATTGTTTTCATTTTTTATTCCTCCCTTTTCAAATTTTCCCTTCACATATAAGTATCCAGTAGATAGGCATTTTGTAAACTTGAATTTATATACAGTAACAAATTATATTGTTACTGTATATTCTAAACCCTCAAAACTCTCTCTTGTGTCGTCTTTTGTAATATAGAGTATTTTGTTTGTTATATCTGCGACAAATGTAGGGTTGTCGCAAAATACACTATAATCATCATAGTATATACCGTCAATCATTTCTCCACCAGTACCGCCTGTTACTACCCTTTTGCCATCTGTAATAACTACGTCATCACTGTTAAACCCTCCATCAGAATCGAATTCTCCTTCATAGATGTATTGTTCTATTCCGAAAATTCTTTCAAAATCTTTCTTATAAACCTTTTTCATCTTTATCACTCCTTTTTTATTTATACCACAACCAAAAAGAATTATACAATGCAATATAATTCCCTTTGGTCAAGGCATAAACCTTGACTTTTAAACTGTTATACAAGTTGCCAACCTGTTCTGGACACTGTATGGATAATTTTTCCATTAGGTAACTCTTTCTTTTCCCGGTTGTCATTGTGAAATATGCGAACACCTGTTCCCATATCCCTTGATAGATACTTGATTAAAAAAGGAATAGGCGATACAAATATAACCCAACTTCCTCGCATTTCTTTTCCCTTTTCCTTCATTTGTTCAAGTGTCCACCCTTTCGCTGGAACCTTTACAGTCACAACCTTATGAAGGTCGTCACATAAAAAAGCATCTTTGCGGAGTTTTTCAATAAGTGCTTTTTGCTCGTCTAAAAGAGAGTGTGTTTCATTAATAATAACATAAATTGGCATTTTTTCCATTTCTATTTTTCCTCCTCGTTTTTAATATTTGACAATTGAATTTTCAACTGTCTATTTAATTCCTGCACTCGGGTGTCGTTAATTTGATTTAAGTTAGCCACTAAATTTTCGGTATCGTCTTTTGTTAATTCAAGCGTAAGTTTAAACTGATATTTGATAATCTTTTTTGGTGTCATTGCCTAACCTCCTATTTTTTTTAATTCGCCACCCACATACAAGTATCCAGCAGGTGGCGTTTTTGTAAACTCGAATTTTACACTATTGCCATAGCACTATTAACTGTTATTGTCACTCCCTCCTGTCGCATTTCCTTTTTAATC
>DUUR01000262.1 GCA_012841425.1 Bacteroidales bacterium
TCCGTCAGCTTTTCTCGCTAGCGTTACCACTTCTTGCCATTAGCTTTATTCAGATGGCATACAACCTGGTGGACCTCCTTTGGATTGGCCGCCTTGGCAGCGAAGCAGTAGCAGCTGTGGGCTCTGTTGGTATGCTCATGTGGATGATGAATTCAGTGGCTATCATATCCAAGGTAAGTGCTGAAATAACAATAGGCCAATCTATTGGTGCCCGCCGATTAGATAAAGCATCAATTTATGCTTCACATACTACAACCATTGCAATAATACTGGGACTATTCTTCGGAATTCTTTTCTTCTTATTCCCAAATCCCTATATTTCTTTCTATCAGCTCGAAACTAATATAGCTTTAGATGCCGTGTCTTATTTAAGAACAATTGCATTAGGCATCCCTTTTGTATTCTTAGTACTCAATTTCTCGGGTATCTATATCGGATCAGGCAGAAGCGATATCCCATTCTATTTTAATGCTGTTGGATTGGTAATGAATATCGGGCTAGACCCGTTGTTGATATTTGGCATAGGACCATTTCCCGAAATGGGAATTAAAGGAGCCGCCTTAGCCACCGTCATTTCACAAGGTTTAGTTATGTCGCTTTTTCTTTATCATATGAAGAAGAATAACGGCTTGCTCGGAAAATTCTCTCTCTTTGTTAAACTCAGATGGCAATACACAGCAAATATCCTTAAACTAGGGTTCCCTGTAGCAGCCATGAATATATATTTTGCATTCATCAATATGAATCTTGCCCGAATAGCCTCAATTTACGGCGGTCATCTTGGTATAATGAGTCAAACCACAGGCGGGCAAATTGAAGGTATCACATGGAACTCCTCATCTGGGTTTTCTACCGCACTAGGCAGCTTCACTGCACAAAACTTTGCTGCAAATAAAATAAAACGCGCTCTCAGTGCATACCGTGTTACGCTTATACTAATGGGAATATTAGGTAGCATTACAAGTTTTATGTTTATAATGTTTGGAGATAATATCTTTTCACTCTTTGTCTCAGAAAAAGAAGCCTACCAAGCAGGTGGTGCCTACCTCCTCATACTAGGAGTTTCGCAACTCTTTATGATGCTCGAGATAACAACTCAAGGTATGTTTAATGGATTCGGCAGAACCTCTCCTCCGGCAATTATAAGTATAACATTTAATACAATAAGGATACCCTTGGCAATATTTCTTGGCTCAAAAATAGGAGTAACAGGTGTCTGGTGGGCAATTACCATCACCTCTATTTTTAAGGGTATAATACTTTTTATATGGTATCAAATATTAAAAAGAAGACTATCAAAGTAGCTAGTAAGCTCTTAGATAAAGTCCGATATCAGAAACAGGCATATTAAAACTATTTGCAACATAAACATTAACTATCTTTCCCGAATAGGTATAATAACCCGCTGCAAAACCTCTATCAAACATTGCAAAATGTTCTATCCCTCCTGAATCTGCCATAGTTGTAAACAACGCAAAAAATATGTTACTTAAAGCAATAGAAGCTGTACGAGCAACACGTGAGCTCAAACTCATTTCACAAAAATGAAGTACCCCATGCTTTTCAAATTGCGAAGGATGGTTGGGCAAACAAGCCTCCATTGTAGTTTCAAAACATCCCCCCTGCGCCATTCGCAAATCTATAA
>DUUR01000027.1 GCA_012841425.1 Bacteroidales bacterium
TCCATTCGCCTTACGAGAAGTTGAAGGAAGAAGGATTTTCTCTTAAAGGGAAGTGGCACACCTATTTTAAAAACGATAACCCCATAATATTAGAACTTGGATGCGGCAAAGGTGAATATACCGTAGGACTTGCACGCAAGTTCCCTGAATGCAACTTTATTGGTATCGATATTAAAGGTGCCAGAATGTGGTCAGGAGCCACTCAAGCTATAAACGAAAAACTGAGTAATGCAGCTTTCCTACGTTCACACATAGAACTAATAAACAACTTTTTCTCAGAGAGTGAAGTATCTGAAATATGGATTACTTTTCCCGATCCTCAGATGAAAAAAGTTAATAAAAGGCTCACATCTACACGTTTTATGCGAGAGTATAGCAAAATCTTAAAAGCTGATGGAGTAATCCATCTTAAAACAGATAGTAATTTTATGTATGGCTATACCAAAGAAATGATTAAGGCAAACAACCTAACGGTATTATTCGATACCAAGGATCTATATAGTTCAAACCCCGAAGATAAGATTCTAGGTATACAAACTTTTTATGAACAACAGTGGCTCGAACGAGGTTTAAACATTAAGTATATCAAATTTCTATGTCCTAAAGATAAAAAATGGACAGAATCGGAAGTAGAAATCGAAAAAGATGAATACAGAAGTTTTGGACGCAATAGACGAACTGAATAATTATAATTATGGCAATATATCCACAGCTTATTATTGATGCACTTAAAAACGTGCGATACCCTGGCACCGGTCAGGACATAGTCTCTGCTGGAATGGTAGCAGATGATATCAGAATCGACGGTATGAAGGTAACCTTCTCGCTAGTCACCGAAAAAGTAAATGACCCCTTTATAAGATCATTGGTAAAGATGGCCGAACAGGCAATTCTATCAGTAGATAAAGACATTGATATAATAGGAAACATTAGTGTTAAGTCGAGACAAGCACCCCGACCCGAACTACCCGAATTACTACCAGGTGTAAAAAACATAATCGCCGTAGCTTCTGGAAAAGGAGGAGTAGGAAAAAGCACTGTATGCACCAACCTGGCAGTGGCCTTAGCACAGAAGGGTTATAAAGTGGGATTGCTAGATGCAGATATCTTTGGCCCCTCTGTTCCTAAGATGCTCAATGTAGAAGATTCTGCTCCTGCTTTAGAGAAAAAGGATGGTCGCGACCTTATTATACCAATTGAGAACTACGGAGTTAAGATGCTCTCAATTGGTTTCTTTGTAAATAGAGACGACGCAGTTGTTTGGCGTGGAGCAATGGCTAGCAACGCATTAAAACAGTTAATAGGTGATGCCGACTGGGGTGAGTTGGATTATTTTCTAATAGACTTCCCACCGGGTACTAGCGATATTCACTTGACACTTGTACAAACTGTTCCAATTACTGGTGCCGTAATTGTAAGCACCCCCCAGGAGGTTGCACTTGCTGATGCACGAAAAGGGATTAGCATGTTTGCAGGTGATAAGGTTAATGTACCTATTCTTGGTCTTGTAGAAAACATGGCATGGTTTACCCCTGCAGAACTTCCAGAAAACAGATATTATATATTTGGAAAAGAAGGTTGTAAAAGACTTGCCGAGGAGCAGGGACACGAGCTACTTGGTCAGATACCTGTAGTGCAAAGCATTCGCGAAGGTGGAGATGATGGCAAACCAGTGGCACTCAACAGCGACTCTGTAACAGGTATGGCATTTAGTGCACTAGCCGA
>DUUR01000263.1 GCA_012841425.1 Bacteroidales bacterium
ATTGAATTAGAAAGTTTAGAAAATATGCTTCATATGGTTCATATGGTTCAGGAATTTTCTACAAAAAATATAAATCAATTCAGAAAGTTTCGGAAATCTCGTACATGACGTACATGACGTGCATGATATCAAATTCAAAATCTCAAGATAAAAGTAAGCACCCGATAAAGTCCCCGTTTTAGTTTACATTTTAAGTTTTGATCTTTGCCGGCAAACATAATTAAATATGACGCCAATAAGCAAAGAAGAATTTATGGTTATATTAAAACGCCAGCAAGAAAGCGGTTTAAGTGTCAAAGATTTTTGTGAAAATCAATCTTACACGGCTTCCAGTTTTTATTACTGGAAAAGTAAGTTTGGGCTGACTCGTCCATATAACAATCATGCACATGAAACTGCAGTTGATAAACTGGCTCCCATCAGTTTTAATCTACCTGAAAATAAGCCTACACTTAAAACTGTTCCATCAGTTAATATTAAAGGAGAAATAAAAATAAAGCTACCGGGTGGTATCCAGGTAAGTTTTATAGGCAGCACACAAACTGAAGCCGCTATTAAATTACTTGCTCAAATATGTTCTGCACATGTTTTGCCTAAATGATACAATGCGCTATTTCCTCTGTCCGGGAAAGACAGATATGCGCAAAGGAATGAACTCTCTGTGTGGAGTTGTACAGAACCAGATGGGATATGATGTTCGAATGGGTGATTGTTTTATTTTCATAAACAGAACTCGTACTACAATGAAAATACTGCATGCAGAAGACGGAGGTTTAGTTTTGTATATGAAAAGGCTCGAAGAGGGTACCTTTCGTTTGCCTGCTTACGATAAAGACAGCCGGTCTTACCCTATGAACTGGTCCAGCTTAGTAATGATGGTTGAAGGTATACAGGATGATCCAAACACTAGGTTGAAACGACTAAAAGCGTTTCGAAACAACCAATAAAAAACTCAAATAAAAGTGTAAAATATTGCTCTGAAAGCTTGTCTGGTTCACGGTTATTTAGTATTTTTATAGCTAAATACAAACCCATACAATGGAGCAATCGCAAGCATTAGAACTCTTAATAAAATCGCAAGCGGAACAAATCCGTCAACTAACTGAGGCTAATGCTAAGCAGGCAGAACAGATGACTGATCTGCAACAAAAGATTGATAAGCTCCTATCACAAATAGCCTGGTTTACCCGTCAGTTTTATGGACGTAAAAGTGAAAAACTATCCAGACTTGACCCCAATCAGCTCAACTTATTTGAAACATTAGAAGATGAAAAGAAACATCTTGAGGAAATAGAGGCAGAGCGCATCGAAGCAGAAAAGCAGATAGAAGAAAATATATCATCCAGAAAAAAGACCCGTTCCAACAGAAAGCTGCTTGAAGGACTTCCCGTTATAGAAGTAATTATTGAGCCGGAAGATGTTGATAAAGATAAATACAAGCGCATAGGAGAAGAACGTACCCGTACACTGGAGTTTGAACCGGGTAAATTATATGTAAAAGAGATCGTACGTCCTAAATACGGATTAAAAGACAATCTCACACCTGCAACCAAAGAAGCACCTGCTGTGCTTATAGCACCTCTTCCGCTGTTGCCCATCTACAAAGGACTTCCCGGAGC
>DUUR01000264.1 GCA_012841425.1 Bacteroidales bacterium
ATAATAACTATAGAAATTAGGATATGTTGGGGGTGTAATAAATGAGTTATTATTCAAGATTTGGAAGAATATTATATGATTTAAATGGAAATATCATTGATGAAAATAATCCACCAAAGTGCCATTATTGCTATGATCAAGGATACATTCCGTCTAGCTATTCAGACGGCGATGTTGATCCGTGTCCATTTTGTGACGCCATAGAGCGGCGACGTGAGATGGAGAATAAAAATGCCTAACATTCTTTTTGAGACCATTTTTGGATCGAAACTATACGGTACACAGACAGCTGACAGTGATACAGATTATAAAGCTGTCTATGCTCCGTCATTAGAAGATTTGACCTTAGGCAAAGTCGACGTGTATTCGAGCATACACGTCGGAAATAAAGACGACCAACATGCTAAGTCTAACAATACCCATTACGAGATTGAATACTATACGCTTCACAAATTCCTTAAGCATCTTGTTGAAGGTCAGATTGTTGCTATTGATATATTATATGCGCCAAAGCATTGCTGGACAAAGACTCCGCATAACTTTTGGTTGACAGATATCATCGACGATCGATCTAAATTTCTTAGCAAAAATCTGAATAAATTTGTCCAGTATGCGGTAAAACAAGCCGCAAAATACGGGATAAAAGGATCCCGTCTTAATACGGCGGATAAATTCATTAAATTTTTTAAGAGCCAAGATCCTGAAATACGGCTTGGAGATATTATTGATGATGTTAAACCGTTGTTAGATGACAACGCCAAGTTCGGTGAAGTCAGCGATCCGTATACTCCACTTCTTATTATTTGCGGCAAAAAATTCCTGCTAACAACAAAAATTAAGCATTTAATTGAACCATTAGAAAGATTCATGGAGAAATATGGAAAGAGATCTAGGATGGCCTCTGTTGATAAAGGAGTTGATAAGAAAGCTTGCAGTCATGCTTTTAGGGCTGCATTTGAAGTAAAGGAGCTAGTATTGACCAGGAACCTTCGTTTTCCTCTGAAAGAAAGAAAATTGCTTCATGATATCAAAACTGGGAAAATGCAATATTTGGAATTTGCTCCTATGCTTGAAGATTTGATAGACGAAGTTAAAGAGTTAGTTGAAAAGTCAGATTTGCCTATTGAACCAATGATCGATATTGACCATCTAGTCCTAAAATACTATGAACTATATGATAATAAGATAAGGTAGGAGGAGATATAAATGAAAAAACCAGATGAAGATTTACAACTTCAGCTTGAACGCGCTGAAGTTGTCAGAAAAATGCGGAAAGAAAAAATAAACAATTTTATATGTGTGCTGTGTGGAAAACGAGTTACCAGAGAATCGTTCAGAGATGAAGATGCTCTGAATGAATTTAAGATATCGGGGTTATGTCAGGCATGCCAAGATGAATATTTTAAAGATACATATATCCCAGAGTAGGAGGAATGTATATGCCTAAATCTTATACGATTGAAAAAAACCCAGAAATCATCGATTGGGTCATTGAAGAAAATGATAACTTAGCAGAATTAAAAGAATACAATATAAGATTTGCTATCATCTATGTCACCAATACTACTTCTGATGGAGAAGTCGTTCCTGCTTTTAAATCACTACCGTATAAAGTTAAACTAAATTCGGCTAAAGATCGTTGTATTAAGAACATCGATGTTGAGATATATATCGATGAGTCGTATTTTGAGTCGGCTGATTCTGAAGAAAAAGAAGCTGTCATTTACGGGGCACTTAATCAAATAGTGATAAAGCATAAAGACGGCATGCCGATATTCCAAGATGATGGTGTTGTTAAGCTTGTACTTAAGCGACCAGATATGATATTTGAAGGATTTTCAAAATGCGCTGAGAAGTATAAAATAAAATCACCAGAGCATAAAGCTTTTACACAACTGACAACAGATTTTAATAATATATTATTTTAGGAGGGAAATAGAATGGTTGACAAAAATAGAAGATATGAAATTGTTGAAGATCACGACATATCTATAAATTTTTCGGTGAAAGGTAACAGGAAAAGTATTGATAAAATTTTAACAAAAGTTGGAAAACTACTATGTTCACTTGGTGTAAATAATATTTATGTTAAAGATGATTATTCAGTTGACAATTTTTCACCTGAAGAGTATAATGATGATATTGATGATGAATGAAAAATAAAAAAAATGTTATTTCGGCTATTTACAAATCACGGAAATGATGATATAATAAACTTATCATAGAAAGGAAGGTGATATATATGGAAGATTCTAAGGTGAGGGTTTTGGATAGTGAGTCGGAGAAACTTCGCAAAAAATATGTTGCTTTAAAAAAACAATTAGAGCAATTGTATAAAGAGTTGGAAGAGCAAAAAATGGGTGTATTAAATAATGATAAATTAGCTGATGAAATACATGTTTAAAGTGAATATATTTTTAGTTATAAATAAATTGGGGGATTGATAATATAATACTAATATCGAATAAAAAAAAGTAACTAATAATAACTTAAAAGTCTATAAAATGTTAAAAAAATTAAAATTAATTTTGCAAAAGTAATATAAGTTAAATAATAGAGTAACGTTGGGTCGTTGAGTTGAGTTATCTATTTGGAGGATACCCTCAACTCGAATTTCATCCAACATATGTACGGCGGGTCGACGAAGATAGGTTATCTTGGTGTTATACGTTTGAAACATTTATTTGAACCTATCTTCAATAATTAATCCGCTTTATTATACCGAGGGTTGCAGCTGCGTAGCGGAGGCAACCCTCATTTTAATCTAAAGGGGAGTGATTTAAATGAAGGATAATTATATATCACTGATTGGGCAAAATGATCAACAGATATTAGATTTAAATAAATTGAATCAAGTAAAGAATAATGCGGGTGGTTATGTATTCGAATTAGATAAGTGGAAAATGTTAGACCGCTTCTTAATTCTTGGATCTGAGAAGAATACTTATTATAGTTCAGCTAAAGAATTAACGATCGATAACGCCCGAAATATTTTAA
>DUUR01000265.1 GCA_012841425.1 Bacteroidales bacterium
AACAAAAATAATTGTACTTTTGCAACCGCAATAGAGAAATTTATTGTATTTCGGGGTGTAGCACAGTCCGGTTAGTGTACCTGGTTTGGGACCAGGGGGTCGCGAGTTCGAATCCCGCCACCCCGACGAAATAAAAAAAATCCTGATAGAAATTAATCTATCAGGTTTTTTTATGCAATTTACTTTAGTCTTTGGCTTCTAAAAATCAACTCTTATAAATTCACCATCCATAGTAAATTCCAAGTCGATATCATTATTTAAACCCACTTGCTGATGATTATCTTCAATCTCCCAATCTGTAACAAAATTGTCAGGGTAGTTTTCTGACACATAGTCTCTAATAGCTTGCGGTATTACACTATCTGGCAACTGTGAGTTGCTATCAATATCTGTAATCTCTCTTTGTCTATTAAATTCCAGTTTAATATTTCCACTTAAAATAACATCATAAGATAATTTAAGTCCGTCTTTATCTTGTGTAACACGTACAATATTATTTGTAGGGAAATGGGTTGCTACATAAGTGGTAATCTCATTAGGAATTTCATTTTCTGAAAGATCCTTTTCATCATCACAGCTTGTCGCAAATACAAGTAATCCTATTACTAAAAATAACCCTATAACACCCTGTAGTTTTTTCATATTTACTTTTTTTAATTCTTAATATTCAAGTAACGATATCTAAAACAAATGAGATAAACATATGGTTCGTTAAACTTTCAAATTTTGATATAAACTAAATTGATATAGCATCTAAATTAAACTAGTCTTTACTTGTGTGCAAAATAGTTATCTTTGTTTCTCATCACCCGTATTGTTGGGGTGAGGTAATTAAAAATTACAGATAATAAATGAGTGCGAAACAAGAGAGTGCCTCAAAGTGGCTCGGCAAAAGGATGTCGGATGCGAGAGGCAATTATATTATAGCTTCTATTTTTACACTTCTTAGTTCAGGGTGTTTTGTTGTATTTAGTTGGTACCTGTCGATATTTGTAGCTTCTTGGCTAGATAACGGTATAATATTGCCTAAATTGATGATATACGCATCTATCTTTTTAGCGGGACGATATATCTTTGCTCATTTAGAGTCGAGAAGCAATTACAGCGCCGGAAATGCTATTGTAGCCAGTATAAAAAAAGAGATATTTCCTGTACTTTTAAGAGATAGTAATCTGGACTCCACATCGAGTGCGTTGTATGTAACTAAGATTAGTGACGACTTGAGACCCTACTTCGCATTTTTTGTTCCCTATTCAGTAGCAACCGCTGTAGTAAGTATTGTACTGCTTGTTATTTGTTTTATGGTAGAAAAATGGGTTGCAATCATATTATTAATCTCGCTATTGGTAATTCCTATGCAGATGGCAGTGATTGGCATTGGGGCAGAATCTATTCACAAGAAACATACAAATTTGTTTCTCAAATATTCAGCAGTATTCTATAACCGATTGCAAACAATTGCAGAGATTGTAAATTTAAACAACTTCAAGCCACAATATAAATTTCTATCTCGCAAGAGCGATGAGTTGAACAAGGCTACAACAAACGTTATGAAGGTTGCCATATTATCATCGGCAGTACTTGAGTTGTTCGTTACTATTGCTATTGCTGCAATTGCAATATACTTAGGGATGAGTCTTATGGGAATTATGAACGGTGAAAATTATGGCAAAGGATACGATTTTGGAACTGCACTATTTTTACTAACAATTACACCATATTTTTTCTTTTATCTGAGAAAGTTTGTAAGTGCTTATCACGATAGAAACAGAGCTCTTGCAGCTGCTGAGTTGTTAATACCACTACTTACCCTTGATAAAGAAGAATATTTTCTAGATGAAGGTGAGGCTTTTAAAGATATACAAATTTGCAATTTAAACTTCTCATATCCTGACTCTCCTGTGAAAGTCTTACATAACATTAATCAAGAATTTCCAAATAAAGGTCTTGTTTTAATTAAAGGTATATCGGGATCGGGAAAATCTACATTGTTGAAAATTTGTGCAGGAAGTCTTGTTGTTCGTGAAGGAATTGTGTCGGTTAATGGAAAAGAAAACGACTGGTCGCGTCAATGGCTAAAGGTTAATAGCTCGTATATGAATCAGTTCCCGTTTTTATTTGATGGCACATTACGGTATAACGTGTTTCTAAATAAAGATTTCAATGGCAAAGAATCATACCCTCACTTTTTGAATAGGATATTAGATAAAAAGGAAGATGGATGGGATACGACTCTTAGTCACAACGGGAAACAACTTTCGGGTGGTGAGCGCCAACTGGTTACGCTTGCTAGGATGATGCTGCACCCGAGACCAATTGCAATATTAGATGAACCAACGGCAAATTTAGATGCAGACACAACTGGAATAATTATTTCAGAGATTGTTGAAATGGCAAAAGAGAGACTAGTAATTGTGGCTTCGCATGAGCAAAAGTTTGAAGCTGTTGCAGATGCTATATTAAATTTAAATTGGGGGGAGAAAATGGCATATGCGTGATTTTATTGTTACATATATAGTTGATCCTTTTAAGGATAAATGGAGAAGGGGCTTTTTCTTATTATCTTTATGGACTATCGCTTTTGTGGCTTTGCCTGCAATTTCGGGATGGTTCTTGGCAATTTGCAGTGTGGTATTTGTTACAGCTAATATTGGTTTTTCATACCTAGTGCCCTCGGCAATAATACGACTTCTTGCAATATTTAGAACTGCTACTCGCTATTTCGAGAGATTGGAAAACCATAAGACTACATTGGATGTACAACAAAGCTTGCAACTTAAAATATTTAAATCGGTTGCCAAATTACCTTATTTCAAGAAGCAGGTAAACAATAACTCATCGTTATTAGAAAATAGCACTCAAGGTATTGATCAGATATTAAATCATATACTACTCTGGTTGCTGCCTTTTGCTGCTTTACTTTTAACGATATCCGTTTATTTCATCTTCCTAGTAATATTTTCTCGAGTAATAGCTATTGAATTCTTAATATCGTCAGTAATACTTCTGTTTTTAGTTCCACAAATTGTTTTCAGAAGAAACAAAATATTGTATTTGCAATTAAAAGATATTAGAGAAGAGAACCATCAATCTCTTATACAAAGCTTTAGGGGGAGGATAGAAATATCTAAATATAACATGGAAGATAAGGCCATTGAGAGTAATGAACATAATAGAATGAAGATAGAACGTTTAGAAAGTAAAATTCAAATTAACTCATTCTATCTTCAGTTAATAGCAGGGTTAGGCTTTAGTTATATAGCTTCTTTTCTGCTCTGGCATTCAAGTCAGCAAGGTATAAATGCTCCACTTGCTATTGGTGTCTTCTTTGGAATAATGG
>DUUR01000266.1 GCA_012841425.1 Bacteroidales bacterium
ATACTAAACTCACGAAACAGTCTACCCGTCATTCCCTCCAGAAAAACAATAGGGAAAAATATGGCAACAAGTGTAATTGTTGTTGACACCACTGCAAAGAAAATCTCTTTAGATCCCACTATTGAGGCCTCCACGGGGTCCATACCATCCTCTACCTTCTGATATATATTCTCGGCCACCACAATGGCATCATCAACCACAAGGCCCACCGCCAGCACTAGCGCCAGCATCGACAAAACATTAATAGAGAATCCTGCAAGGAACATCACAAAGAAGATGCCCACCAACGATATTGGAATTACAATGGCAGGAATGAGCGTAACCCTTAGGTTTCGAAGGAAGAAAAATATAATAAATACCACCAAGGCAAAAGCAATTAGAACAGTCTTCTCAACCTCACTAATCGAAGCCCTGATAAACATAGTATTATCAAAAGCAACATCCAGAATAACATCCTCAGGAAGGTCTTTCTGCATCTGTTCCATACGCACCCTCACCTCATCGGCAATACTAATATGATTGGCACCTGGTTGAGGAATGATCACCACACTAACCATCGGTATACCATTTCGGCGTAGTATATTCTGTCGATTCGCTGCATCAAGCTCGGCATAACCCACATCCCTAAACCTTACAATCCTGAAATCATCCTCTATAAGAATGAGGTTGTTGAAATCTTCGGGAGTCTCCATGAGTCCCATTGTTCTAATCGACTGCTCAATATAATCGCCTTCGATACTACCAGCAGGAAGCTCTATGTTTTCCCTGTCTAGCGCACTTTTAATATCCATAGGAGTAATATTAAAAGAAGCCATCCTAATAGGGTCTAGCCACATTCGCATAGCATACCTATACTCACCCCAAATTTCAACTGCACTAACGTTGGAGATAGTTTGCAAGCGTTCCTTTACGGTTAAATCGGCTATCTCAGAAAGTTCAAGCATTGAGCGGATCGGACTCTGAACCGTAATTTGCATAATTGGGTCCGAGTCGGCGTCGGCTTTCGAAACTGTTGGAGGGTCGGCATCTCGTGGCAAATATCGCTGTGCAACAGACACCTTGTCTCTCACATCATTTGCTGCCGTCTCCATATCCACACTCAACTCAAACTCCACCGTGATGCGCGAGCTGCCCTGACTACTGCGACTCACCAGCGATCGGATACCCGGAATACCATTGATATGCTGCTCCAAAGGCTCGGTAATCTGATTCTCAATAACCTCGGCATTAGCACCAGGGTAAGAGACATGCACCGTAATAATTGGGTTATCAACATTAGGATATTCACGAACAGGCAAGCTGGTATAACCAATAATACCAAATATAATGATAATGAGTATCATTACAGTAGCCAAAACCGGTCGCCTTATACTTAATTCCGATAAATTCATAATACTAATCCGCGCTATTTTCTGTCATACGGTCAATTCTCACCGGCATACCAGTCCTCAATTGCATAACACCAGTAGTAAGTAGAGTATCTCCAACATTAAGTCCGCTTATAACCTCAACAGAAGAAGATGTACGCATACCTGTAATAATTTCAACCTCCTGAGCAACACCATTCTTGTAAACATAAGCAATATCGCGCCCCATCTCTTTTACACTCGATATACTTGGAATAACAATTGCATTATCAATTTGATCTAGCTTTATTTGAATGCTAGCCGATTGTCCTGGTTTAATTTTACCATCACTATTATCATATCTTGCACGTGCAAATAAGCTAAGAGTATTTAAATCGAGCTTCGACTCCACCGCATAAACAGTTGCATTAAAAACATCAAGATCATTTTCTACACTAAAGGCTATCTCGCTACCTGGGAGAATGAGGTTAACGAAATTCTGAGTTAGAGAAAACTCAATTTTAAGCGGAGAAATCTTAGTAAGGTTTGCAACAACCACGTTAGGCGATGCATACGCACCCTCACTAACCTGTCGCAGACCAATTACACCACTAAAAGGCGCCCTTAGTTCTGTTTGTTTAATTCGTGCATTTACCAATTCAATATCAGCTTTAAGAGTCTCTAGTTGAGTGTATACCGACTGGTATGTCTCCTGGCTGATAGCATCCTTCTCTAGCAATGTCTGTTGTCTACTAAGCCTATCTTCGGCCAATGGCATTTGCGATTGCAGCTTTTTTAGTTCCGCCTGTAAAGGAGCATCGTTTACCTTAGCAAGCAAAGTGCCTTTATTAACAAACGTACCCTCCTGAAAATAGATGTTGGTTATTTTACCAGACGACTCAAATGTTAAGTCCACCTCTTCATCCGGAAGCAAAACACCTGTAATACGAAACATATTGTTAAGCACTTGTGGTTCTAGTACTGTAGCCGAAACTACCAACTCAGATCTTGCTCCCCCTCTATTGGGCTGTGAAGATGATGCACCTGTTTCGTTATTAGATGATAGCAATCTTTTCATTGTAGGAAACAATGCCATTCCCAATATCAGAACAGCAATAGATGCAAAAACGATTATCTTGGTTCTTTTATTCATAACTGTGTTCAAAGATTCTCTAAATGTAGCTCTTTTCGATTAATACTGATAAGCTAATATTTTGTTTTTTGTTTTTTTAGAAGATTTTATCGACGTAAACCTCTTTTCAGTCGATGAACATTTTTTTTGAGCACCCAATAATAACTATTTTTGACAATCATATTCTTAGGTAGAACTTAAGTCGAAAAAGTAAACTCCTTAGGATTTTTCAAACCAGGGGCTGAATAGTACTTTTCGAGATTCCCTTTAACCTTAATCTTCCTTCCAATGTTGGATGGATTATCAAGAATATTAAGTGCATCTCTAACTTTGCCTGC
>DUUR01000267.1 GCA_012841425.1 Bacteroidales bacterium
CGAGTTGAGATAGATATGTGCAATCCTGTAGGAAATATTTATACACCCGTCTGAATAAAATCAGTCGGGTTTTTTGTTTTATATAAATTTAAAGAAGCGAAATTATATATACTTAGAGAACTAAATTGTATATTCTAAAAGAAACGAAAGATGGAAAAGATAAAAATAGCAATTCAAAAGAGTGGTCGATTAAGTGAAAAGTCGATTGACCTCCTCACTGAGTGTGGTATACGTATATCAAACGGTACGCGTAAATTAAAGACTGAGGCTGGCAACTTCCCAATGGAGATACTTTTTTTACGCGATGATGATATTCCTCAATATGTTGAGCAAGGGGTGGCTGATATTGGCATCCTTGGCCAAAACGAGGTGTGGGAGAAAGACAAGAACGTAGATATTGTTGAGGAATTGGGTTTTAGTAATTGTCGCCTCTCGCTTGCAATTCCTAAGGATGAGACTTATGATGGTATTAAATACTTTGAGAACAGACGTATTGCAACTAGTTATCCTAAGATTTTAGAGAAGTTCTTTACCCAAAAAGGTATTAATGTTGAGATTGAGGAATTGGGTGGTAGCGTGGAGATTGCTACGGGCATTGGACTTGCAGATGCAATATTTGATATTGTGAGTACGGGCAGCACGCTTATAATGAATGGCTTGAAAGAGGTTGAAACAGTTGTAAAGAGTCAAGCCGTATTAATAAGTAATAAAAATCTTTCGGAAAGGAAGAAGCAATTGCTTGAAGAGTTGCTCTTTAGAATAAAGGCGTATAAAAACGGACAGGGCAAAAAGTATGTTTTGCTTAATGCTCCAAATGAGGTAATTCCTGATATCATTAAACTCCTACCCGGAATGCGCTCTCCAAGCATACTCCCCTTAGCTGATAAGGGCTGGAGCAGCGTGCACTCTGTTATTAATGATGATGATTTTTGGGAAATTATTGATGAGCTGAAGCGGATGGGTGCAGAAGGAATTCTTGTTATTCCAATTGAGAAAATGATACTTTAAGAGATTATGAAACTTCTTGATGCGCACAGTGAGACTGCGCACAGCGAGAAATAGTCTAACTTCAATGAACTATTTGGTTAAGATAAATATGAAAACAATATCGAATCCCTCCAGATCTAAATGGGAAAAGCTGGCAACTAGACCAATGATTAAGCAACAAAAGCTTATGAGAACGGTTGAGAAAATATTTTATGATATCCACAGAAAGGGAGATAAGGCGGTGCTTAATTACAGCCGAGAATTTGACTTTCCCAATCAAGACTCTTTTATTGTTAGTGAAGAGACAATTGAGAAGTCGTCTGAGCTAGTTTCTGAAAGATTAAAACAGGCAATTGATGTTGCTGGCAAAAACATCGAAACGTTTCACAAATCGCAACAGGAAGAGATACGGAAGGTAGAGACAGCTCCTGGGGTAGTTTGCTGGCGCGAGTCACGCGCTATAGAGCGTGTAGGGATATATATTCCTGGTGGTTCTGCCCCACTCTTCTCAACGGTGCTTATGCTTGCAATTCCTGCCATGATAGCTGGATGCAGAGAGATTGTTTTATGCACTCCCCCTGATAATGAGGGAAATATTGATCCTGCAATTCTTTATACAGCCAAGTATGCGGGTATTACAAAGATATTTGCACTGGGAGGTATTCAGGCTATTGGGGCAATGACTTTTGGAACTGATTCAATTCCTAAAGTTGATAAGATATTTGGCCCGGGCAATCAGTATGTTATGGCTGCAAAACGATCGGCGCAATATTACGGTGTTGCTATAGATATGCCTGCCGGCCCCAGCGAGGTGTTGGTAATTGCAGATGAAACATGTAATACAACTTTTGTTGCAGCCGACCTACTTTCGCAGGCGGAGCATGGTCCTGATAGTCAGGTTATTCTTTTATCGACATCTAAAAAAGTTATTAAGGCTGTTAACAAAGAAATTGATATACAACTTGCAGCTTTGCCTCGTCAGGAAATTGCTGCACAGGCATTAAAAAACAGTAAGTCTATACTGTTTAAAGAAATTGGTGAGTGTATTGAATTTAGTAATCTTTATGCACCTGAGCACCTTATACTTGCCGTAGAGAATCCTGCCTTGGTGAGCAGAGATGTTACGAGTGCTGGTTCTGTATTTCTGGGCAACTGGAGCTGTGAGAGTGCAGGTGATTACGCTAGCGGCCCCAACCATACTCTTCCTACAAGTGGATTTGCAAAGAGTTATAGTGGTGTTTCTCTTGATAGTTTTGTGAAGAAGATTACATTTCAGCAACTAGATGGGCAGGGTGTTTTATCGATAGGTGGTGCAGTGGAGATAATGGCCGAGGCAGAGCAGCTATATGCACACAAAAATGCGATGACGCTTAGAGTAGGTGCAGTTACAGGTAAACAACTACAGCAAACAGACATAATAGATGCAGATGAAGAAATTTGAGTTGAAATCTATAGTTCGCCCCAATATTTGGGAATTGATGCCCTACTCTAGCGCACGTGATGAGTTTACTGGCAACGAGGGTGTCTTTTTGGACGCAAACGAAAATCCTTTTGGTGACAGAAATCGATATCCAGATCCTCATCAGAGAGAGTTAAAAAAAGCATTATCTAGTAGGAACAATATTCCTGTTGATAATATATTCATTGGTAATGGTAGCGACGAGGTTATAGATTTGGTATACAGGATATTTTGTGAACCTTCTAGAGATAGTGTAATAATTTGTCCCCCTACCTACGGCATGTATGAGGTTTCGGCCAACATCAATAATGTGAATATTATAAGAATACCGCTTGATGATGAGTTTGAACTAAACACTGATCTTATTCTTGCTGAGTCTGCTAAATGTATTTTTATTTGCTCTCCTAATAATCCTACAGGCAATAATTTAAAGAGTATTAAAGAAATACTTGACCAGTTTAACGGAATTGTAGTGGTGGATGAAGCGTATATCGATTTTAGCGATTCAGAGGGGTTTATGAGCACGATTGACAAGTATCCGAACCTTATAGTGATGCAAACATTTAGCAAGGCTTGGGCGCTGGCAAAGGCTCGTGTGGGTGTTGCGTACTCTAACAGTGATATTATTGCTTTGATGGATAAAACCAAACCTCCTTATAATGTAAGTGGTTTTAATCAACAAGAGGCTATAAATGCGCTTTTAGAACCAAAGAAGTTTGAACAAAGAGTTGATATAATTCTTGAACAACGTAATTTACTTGAGAAAGAGCTATATAAACTTCCTTTTGTGAAGCATATTTATCCTTCTGATGCTAATTTCCTTTTAGTAAAGATGAGTGAAGCCAGTGAAATTTACAAGTATCTGGTATCTAATAAAGTAATTGTGAGGAATAGAGATACTGTGATTCCAGGGTGCATACGAATAACTGTTGGTTCTCCCGAAGAGAATTCAAGACTAATTGAGGTTTTACAAAATTATTAATATATAATGAAAAAGGTACTTTTTATTGATCGTGATGGTACGCTAATAGTTGAGCCTGAAGATGAACAGATTGATAGCTTAGAGAAGCTTGAGTTTTATCCAGGGGTGTTTCAATATCTCTCGCGGATTGCTAATGAGCTTGAGTATGAATTGGTAATGGTTTCAAATCAGGATGGTTTGGGAACTTCTTCTTTTCCTGAGGATACTTTTCATCCTGCTCATAATAAGATAATAAAGGCTTTAAGAAACGAGGGTGTGGTTTTTAGTGAGATATTAATAGATAAATCTTTTCCTCAAGATAATTTGCCAACCCGCAAGCCTGGCACCGCAATGCTTACACATTATCTGAAAGGTGATTATAATATAAGTGATTCTTTTGTTATTGGAGATAGAATGACTGACGCCCAACTAGCTGACAACATGGGGTGTAAGTCGATAATATTAAGTGACAACCTAGAGACTAATGCGTCGTTAACTACAACTAGCTGGGGTGATATATACCGTTTTTTGAAGTCTGAGCCTCGTAGAGCTAAAGTGAATAGAAATACTTCTGAGACTCAAATTGAGGTTGAAGTTAATTTAGATGGTAGTGGTAAAAGTAATATTTCGACTGGCTTAGGCTTCTTTGACCATATGCTTGATCAGATTTCACGACATGGTAATATCGATCTTACAGTTAAGGTTGCAGGTGATCTACATATTGATGAACACCACACGATTGAGGATGTTGGTATTACTCTTGGTGATGCGTTCCTTAGGGCGTTGGGTAAGAAAAAAGGTATAGAACGATATGGTTTCTTACTGCCGATGGATGAGTCGATTGCTCAGGTAGCACTAGATTTTGGTGGCCGCCCATGGCTGGTTTGGGAAGTTGATTTTAAGCGTGAGTTTATAGGGGATATGCCTACCGATATGTTTATGCATTTCTTCAAATCTTTTAGCGATAATGCTAAGTGTAATATCAATATTAAGGCCGAAGGAGACAACGAACATCATAAAATAGAGTCTATCTTTAAAGCGTTTGCAAGAGCAATTAAAATGGCGGTTAAACGTGGTGAGGAGGGGGGTATCCCGAGCACTAAGGGCACTTTTTAATTTCAGAAGATGGTAAAGAATATCATAACACTAAAATGCTGTAAATATGGTTGCAATTATAGATTATAATGCTGGTAATATAACTTCAGTAAAAAATGCACTCGATAGATTGGGCTGCAAATCGATCTTAACTAGTTGTCATGAAGAAATAATGAGTGCCGATAAAGTTATATTTCCGGGAGTAGGAAATGCAATCTCGGCTATAAAACATCTAAAGAGCAAAGGGTTAGACAGAACTATCAAATCTCTTGTTCAACCAACATTGGGTATTTGCTTGGGGCTTCAGCTTATGTGTAGGCATACCGAAGAAGGTGATGTGGATTGCTTTGGTATTTTTGAATCTGATGTGAAACTATTTCCACCTAATGATATTGTTCCACACATGGGATGGAACAATATATCTGAACTATCCACTCCGCTGTTTCAAGGCATTAATGAGAATGACTCATATTATTTTATTCATAGTTACTATGCAGGTGTTTGCAAGCATACTATAGCTAAATGCAACTACATTACACCTTTTAGTGCTGCAATGAATAGAGACAACTTTTATGCTACTCAATTTCATCCCGAAAAGTCGGGTGATGTGGGAGATAAAATATTAAAAAACTTTCTTGAACTTTGATTTGAATATGAGAATAATTCCTGCTATTGATATAATTGATGGAAAATGTGTGAGGCTTACCAAGGGCGATTACAGAACACAAAAGATTTACAACGAGAATCCTCTTGAAGTTGCAAAAGAGTTTGAAGCTAGTGGTATTAAGTACTTGCACTTGGTAGATTTAGATGGTGCAAAATCAAACAATATTGTAAATCAAAGAATACTTAATGAAATTGCCTCTAAAACAAAACTGATTATTGATTTTGGTGGTGGTATTAAATCTGATAAAGATATTGAGATTGCATTTGAGAATGGCGCCTCTCAAGTAACCGGTGGAAGTATTGCTGTTCATAACAGAACGCTTTTTTTAGACTGGCTTGCAAAGTATGGCAATGAAAAAATAATATTGGGAGCCGACAGCAATAACCGTATGATAGCAACACATGGATGGCAAAAGCAATCGGATATGGATGTTGTCAATTTTA
>DUUR01000268.1 GCA_012841425.1 Bacteroidales bacterium
ACACGTTATATGCGACGTCAAGGACAAGTTTGGGTTCGCATTTTCCCGGATAAGCCTATTACAAAGAAACCTGCCGAAGTACGTATGGGTAAAGGTAAGGGAAATCCAGAAGGCTATGTTGCACCTGTAACTCCGGGTAGAATACTTTTTGAAATAGAAGGTGTTTCATTTGAAGTTGCACAAGAGGCATTGCGTTTGGCAGCCCAAAAACTTCCGGTTACTACCAAATTTGTAGTGAGAAGAGATTATGATTATGATAAAAAATCGTAAACAGAAATGAAAAAGCAAGAAGAATTAAGAGAGCTGCCCGAAAAAGATCTTATAGAGAGATTAGATGCTGAGATTATAGAACTAAATCAATTGGAGATTAATCACACAATTACACCTCTCGATAACTCAGGTCTTATAAGGGAAAAACGCAGAAATATTGCCCGTATTAAGACAGAACTGCGCGCCAGAGAATTGAAACAAGATCAATAAAATAGAGAATGGAAACGAGAAATTTAAGAAAAGAAAAAGTCGGGGTCATTTTCAGCAACAAGATGGATAAGTCGGTCACAGTTGCTGTGAAATGGAAAGAGAAACACCCTATGTATGGGAAGTTCGTTAACAGAACGAAGAAATTTCACGCCCATGATGAGAGCAACAACTGTAACATTGGTGATACAGTTCGTATAATGGAAACACGTCCTTTGAGTAAAACAAAGAGATGGAGAGTGGTTGAAATATTAGAAAGAGCTAAGTAAGATGATACAAAAAGAATCCAGATTAAAAGTGACTGACAATAGCGGTGCAAGAGAGGTTCTCTGTATCAGTGTATTGGGAGGTACAGGAAGACGTTATGCGTCGGTAGGGGATATCATAGTTGTTTCAATTAAGAGCACAATCCCTGCGAGTGATATAAAGAAAGGTGCCGTATCAAAAGCAATTATAGTTCGCACTAAAAAAGAGATTCGACGCAACGACGGCTCTTATATACGATTTGATGATAATGCTTGCGTATTACTAAATAGTGCAGGTGAAATCAGAGGAAGCCGTATCTTTGGACCCGTTGCTCGTGAACTCAGAAGCACGAACATGAAGATTGTATCATTAGCTCCTGAAGTATTATAATCTATTAATCAATCACAGGCAATGACAAAATTACATATAAAGAAAGGTGATACGGTTTACGTTAATTCCGGAGAAGACAAAGGAAAGACCGGCCGCGTACTTGAAGTTCTAGTTAACAAGAACAGAGCTATTGTGGAAGGTGTAAACGTTGTATCGAAACATGCAAAACCGAGCGCTCAAAACCCTAATGGTGGTATAGAAAAGAAGGAGGCTTCAGTGCATCTTTCTAACTTAAACCCAGTAGACCCTAAAACAGGAAAGCCTACTCGCGTTGGTAGAAAATTAGATAGTAAAGGCAAAAATGTTCGTTACGCAAAAAGATCCGGGGAGGAAATGAAATGAGTGAAACTACAACAACATACGAAGTAAGTCTGAAAAAAGACTATAATGAGCGTATTGTTCCCGCTTTGATGAAAGAATTCAACTATACATCTGTAATGCAGGTACCACGCCTTGAGAAAATTGTTATTAATCAGGGTTTAGGTGCTGCAGTAGCTGATAAGAAAATCATTGATACAGCGATAAACGAACTTACAGCTATTACCGGGCAAAAAGCAGTTGGAACTATATCTAAAAAGGATATTTCTAATTTCAAACTGCGTAAGAAAATGCCTATCGGTGCAAGAGTTACATTGCGAAACGATAAAATGTATGAATTCCTTGAAAGATTAGTACGCGTTTCACTACCACGTATACGTGACTTTAAAGGAATAGCTTCTAAACTTGATGGTAGAGGTAATTATACTCTGGGAATAGAAGAACAGATTATATTTCCAGAGATAAATATTGAAAATGTTTCAAGAATTCAAGGAATGAATATTACTTTTGTAACAGATGCTAAAACCGACGAAGAGGGATATGCTCTATTAAAAGCGTTTGGATTACCATTTAGAACAAAACAAAATCAATAAATAATGGCAAAAGAATCAATGAAAGCCCGCGAGGTGAAGAGAGCAAAAATGGTTGCCCGTTATGCAGAGAAAAGAGCAAAGTATCTTGCAGAAGGTAATTATGAAGCACTTCAATCTATTCCAAAAAATGCCTCTCCTGTACGTTTACACAATCGTTGTAAAATAACAGGAAGACCTAAAGGATATATGCGACAATTTGGTCTATCGCGTATCCAGTTTAGAGAAATGGCATCAAAAGGTTTGATACCTGGGGTTAAAAAAGCGAGCTGGTAGAGAATTATAAATATTGTCCCGGTTGTCGGGATCAATTTAAACTATTAAAATATGACAGATCCAATAGCAGATTATTTGACGCGGTTACGAAATGCTATCCAGGCGAAACATCGCGTGGTAGAAATACCCGCATCGAATCTAAAAAAAGATATCACTAAGATACTTTTTGAAAAAGGATACATACTTAATTATAAGTTTGTAGACGATGGTCCTCAAGGTACTATTATGGTTGCTTTGAAATATGATCCTGTTAACAAAGTTAACGCGATCAAGAAATTAGAACGCATTTCATCTCCTGGTTTACGTCAGTATGTAGGGCATAAAGAATTGCCACGCGTGCTTAACGGGTTGGGAATTGCCATTCTTTCTACTTCAAACGGAGTAATGACTGACAAAGAGGCCCGCGAGAAAAAAGTGGGTGGTGAAGTATTATGTTTCGTTTATTAATTTGAAAGAGAAGAAAGTATGTCAAGAATAGGAAAATTACCCATTACATTACCTGCAGGTGTAACAGTTACACTAGGGGACAATCATGTGGTTACAGTAAAAGGACCTAAGGGAGAGTTGAAACAGCAGCTGCGTGAGAACGTAAATGTAGAGATAAATGATGGCGAAATTGTCATTGACAGAGCTGACGAATCGAAAGAAAGTCGCTCAATGCACGGACTCTACCGCTCTCTTTTAAATAATATGGTTATTGGCGTTTCGGAAGGTTTCCGTAAAGAGCTGGAACTTGTTGGGGTTGGTTATCGTGTATCTAACGTAGGCCAAATTTTAGAGTTATCACTTGGTTTTTCACATAGTATCTTTCTTCAGTTACCTGTTGAGATCAAAGTGGAAACTAAGATGGAAAGAAACAAGAACCCACTTATTTTGCTTGAGTCTTGTGACAAACAATTACTGGGACAGGTATGTGCAAAAATTCGCTCATTCCGTAAACCTGAACCTTATAAAGGGAAGGGTGTACGCTTTGTAGGAGAAGAAGTACGTCGTAAATCCGGTAAAACGGCATCTAAATAAATTTACGTAAACTGAAATCGCAATGATAACAAAAAACGAAAGAAGATTAAAAATAAAGACTCGTGTACGCGGTAAAATTAGTGGCACACCGGAAACTCCGCGTCTTACCGTTTATAGGAGTAATAAACAGATATATGCACAGGTAATTGATGACATAAGCGGCATAACATTAGCTTCAGCATCATCTCTTAAGATTGAAGAAAAACTTCCAAAAAAAGAGATTGCAGCAAAAGTAGGTGAGCTTATTGCTCACAATGCAAAAGAAGCTGGTGTGCAAAAAGTTGCTTTTGACAGAAACGGATATCTGTATCATGGAAGAATTAAAGAACTGGCTGATGCCGCTCGTAAAGGAGGACTTAAATTTTAACGATTATGGCTAGAGTAAGTAATAAAGTAACAACAACAAACGATATCGAATTAAAAGACCGTTTAGTGGCTATTAATCGTACTACCAAAGTTACAAAGGGAGGACGTACGTTCACATTTGCTGCTATGGTAGTGGTTGGAGACGAGGATGGCATTGTAGGCTGGGGACTCGGAAAAGCGGGTGAGGTTGCAACAGCAATTGCAAAAGGCGTTGAAGCAGCTAAAAAAAACCTAATCAAGGTACCTGTACATAAAGGAACTATTCCACATCAGCAAATTTCACGCTTTAGTGGTGCTGAAGTATTTCTTAAACCTGCTGTAACTGGAACAGGAGTTATAGCTGGGGGTGCGATGCGTGCCGTACTTGAGAGTGTGGGTGTAACCGACGTTCTTGCAAAGAGTAAGGGGTCGTCTAATCCTCACAACCTTGTGAAGGCTACAATTCTGGCATTGACAGAAATGAGAGATCCTCTTACGGTTGCTCAAAACAGAG
This sequence comes from Bacteroidales bacterium, assembly GCA_012841425.1. GTDB lineage: Bacteria > Bacteroidota > Bacteroidia > Bacteroidales > Dysgonomonadaceae > Proteiniphilum. Next base: position 4,177 of record DUUR01000268.1, read on the forward strand.
GCATAAGTGTGGATAAAGTATTTAACGGATAAAAGGAAACTGAAATGGCTAAGATTAAAGTTAAACAAACAAAAAGCAGAATTGGTGCTCCTATTGATCAAAAAAGAACGTTAGATGCTCTAGGATTAACTAAAATGAACAAAGTGGTTGAACATGACGATACTCCTTCAATAAGAGGGCTTATTAATAAGGTTAACCATTTGGTAACTGTAATAGAATAAAGATATATAAACGGTTAAAAAGATATATAAAATGGATTTATCGAATTTAAAACCGGCTGCGGGTGCTACCAAATCATCAATCAGAATCGGACGTGGTGAAGGCTCTGGCAAAGGTGGTACTTCAACAAAAGGACATAAAGGTCAAAAATCAAGATCAGGATATTCGAAAAAAGTTGGTTTCGAAGGTGGACAGATGCCATTACAACGCAGAGTACCCAAATTCGGATTCAAATCTCTTAATAGAATTGAATATAAAGCTATCAATTTAGAAACACTTCAGGAGTTGGCCGATGCTAATAAGCTCACCAAAATAGATCAGAAGGTGTTGATAGATGCAGGTCTTGTTACCGGTAAACACTTAGTGAAAATATTAGGTAGAGGTACTTTAACTGCCAAACTTGAGGTTGAGGCACACGCATTCTCTAAGTCAGCAGAACAGGCTATTACCACTGTAGGTGGAACTGCCGTAAAACTCTAAGAAGATGGGATTTGTACAAACAGTAAAAAATATTTGGAAAATAGAAGATCTTAGACAAAGACTTCTGATAACTATTGGATTTATTGCCATATACCGGTTTGGATCATTTGTTGTATTACCAGGGATAAACCCCGAAGCACTTGTTTCATTACAACAGAATGCTAGCACAGGTTTATTAAGCTTGTTGGATATGTTCTCGGGTGGTGCATTCGCTAATGCATCTATTTTTGCACTGGGAATTATGCCTTATATTTCTGCATCAATTGTTATGCAGTTGTTGGGTATAGCTGTTCCGGCATTTCAAAAGATGCAACGTGAAGGTGAAAGTGGACGTACTAAAATTAATCAGTACACGCGTTATCTCACTGTAGCAATTCTTTTAATACAGGGCCCTGCATATCTATATGGTGCTGTTGGTGCAGCTATTCCAGGTGGTTTCTGGGACTGGGTATTACCTTCAACAATAATACTTGCCGGTGGAAGTATGTTTGTACTATGGCTTGGTGAGCGTATTACCGATAAAGGAATAGGAAACGGAATTTCGTTTGTCATTTTGATTGGTATTATCGCACGTCTTCCTCACTCTTTGGTAGCTGAATTTGATCGACTGGTGAATGCCCCTGGAGGTCTTGTCTTGTTACTACTTGAATTACTGTTTCTTGTGGCTGTTACTGCAGCTGCTATCATGCTGGTGCAAGGAGTTAGAAGAGTTCCAGTACAGTATGCAAAGCGCATTGTTGGAAACAAACAGTATGGTGGTGTAAGACAATATATACCTTTAAAAGTTAACGCGGCTAATGTGATGCCTATCATTTTTGCGCAAGCATTAATGTTTATTCCACTTACCCTCGCACAGTTTTCTGTGAGTGAAGGTGGCGGTTTCTTTGCATCTCTAATGAATCCTAACAGTTTTTGGTACAACCTGATATTTGCGTTGTTGATTATAGCATTTACATGGTTCTACACTGCTATTACTGTTAATCCAGTACAAATGGCAGAAGATTTGAAACGTAATAACGGATTTATTCCGGGTGTGAAACCAGGAAAGAAAACGGCAGAGTATATCGACACAGTTATGTCGAGAATTACACTACCAGGCTCTTGCTTCCTTGCAATTGTTGCTATACTACCTGCTTTTGCTGGACTAATGGGAATTAACTCTATGTTTGCTCAATTCTTTGGGGGAACATCGTTATTAATTTTAGTTGGTGTTGTACTAGATACATTGCAACAAATTGAAAGTCACTTATTGATGCGCCATTATGATGGGTTCCTTAAATCAGGAGCAAAGATTAAGGGCAGAACTGGATCTGCAGCAGTTTATTAATGTCTGATATGGATAGTAGTATGATTATTCTGAAAACCGACGAAGAGATTGAGTTTATGCGTGAAGCAAACCGATTGGTAGGTAAGACACTCGGAGAGTTGTCTAAACACATCAAGCCAGGAGTAACTACGCTACAACTCGATAAAATTGCCGAAGAATTTATCAGAGATCATGGCGCTATTCCCACTTTTCTAGGATATGGTGGTTTTCCAAATTCATTATGTACTTCGGTAAACGAAAACGTAGTGCATGGAATTCCTAATAATAATCCACTCCAAGATGGCGATGTTGTTTCAATTGATTGTGGAACTCAGCTACGTGGATTTTGTGGTGATTCGGCTTACACATTTTGTGTAGGCGTGGTAAGTGAAGAAGTGAAAGCGCTTTTACAAACTACAAAAGAATCGCTCTATAAAGGAATTGAGAATGCTAAAGAAAATGGAAGAATAGGAGATATAGGTTCAACAATACAAGAGTATTGTGAAAAGAGAGGATATTCAGTTGTTAGGGAGCTAGTAGGCCATGGAATTGGTCGACAGATGCACGAAGCTCCCGAAGTACCTAATTATGGTAGAAGGGGCATTGGTCCTATTATTAAAAATGGTATGTGCCTTGCAATTGAACCGATGATCAATCTGGGTGGAAAAAAGGTAGTATTTGAAAATGATGGATGGACAGTGCGTACGAAAGACCGCAAACCATCTGCTCATTTCGAACACACAGTAGCTATCGTCAATGGAAAAGCTGATATACTCTCAACATTTGAATTTATAAAAGAGACTAATTAATTAAACTAATAAAAGTAGAGATTCATGGCTAAACAATCATCAATTGAACAAGACGGAACCATCATAGAGGCATTATCAAATGCTATGTTTCGTGTTGAACTAGAAAATGGGCATGAGATCACCGCTCATATTTCGGGAAAGATGCGTATGCATTATATTCGTATTTTGCCTGGTGATAGAGTGAGGGTTGAAATTTCGCCCTACGATCTTTCTAAGGGTAGGATTTCGTTCAGATATAAGTAAATTAGTTGTCAATTGACTAATTATTGGGTTTTGACAATAGAGAAACAGAATATAACAGAGGACCTGAGATTTCAGGAGAATAACAAGAAACGAAAAATAAAATTATAAGATATGAAAGTAAGAGCTTCATTAAAAAAACGTTCGGCCGATTGTAAAATAGTAAGGAGAAAAGGCCGGTTATATATTATAAATAAAAAAAATCCCAAGTTTAAACAACGTCAGGGATAAATAGTATATCATTGTAATCAAATAATTAAATTATATATGGCTATAAGAATTGTTGGTGTCGACCTGCCGCAGAATAAGAGGGGTGAAGTTGCCCTTACATATATTTATGGAATCGGACGTAGTGCAGCTAACACCGTTTTAACAAAAGCAGAAGTTGATAGAAATATTAAAGTGAAAGACTGGACTGACGATCAGGCAGCCCGTATACGTGAAATCATATCCACAGATCTTAAAGTGGAAGGAGACTTGCGTTCTGAGGTTCAAACGAACATTAAGCGATTAATGGATATTGGTTGTTATCGTGGTATACGTCATCGTATAGGTTTACCTGTACGTGGACAGAGTACAAAAAACAATGCCCGCACACGCAAGGGAAGAAAGAAAACCGTTGCTAACAAGAAAAAAGCTACTAAATAATAAATAAGGAACATGGCAAAAAGAACAGTTGCAGCAAAAAAAAGAAATGTAAAAGTTTCTGCCGTAGGACAGGCTCACATTTCTTCATCATTCAACAACATTATTGTTTCGTTGACTAACGAAGATGGCGAAGTAATAAGCTGGTCATCGGCAGGTAAAATGGGATTCAGAAGTTCCAAAAAGAATACCCCTTATGCAGCACAAATGGTTGCATCAGATTGCTCTAAAGTAGCATATGATTTAGGCCTGAGAAAGGTGAAAGCATTCGTTAAAGGTCCTGGAAATGGTCGTGAATCTGCAATCAGAACAATTCACGGATCAGGCATCGAAGTTACTGAGATTGTAGATGTGACACCTCTACCTCATAACGGCTGCCGTCCTCCGAAAGCCAGAAAAGTTTAATTCAAAGATAATTTAAGTTTGTAAAAATGGCAAGATATACTGGTCCAAAATCAAAAATCGCCCGTAGATTTGGCGAACCCATTTTCGGTCCCGATAAAGTACTTTCTAAAAAGAATTACCCACCCGGACAACATGGAAACTCACGTAGAAGAAAAACCTCAGAGTATGGTATTCAATTACGTGAAAAACAAAGAGCAAAATATACATATGGTGTTCTTGAAAAACAATTCCGCCGTATTTTTGACAAAGCATCACGCAGTCGTGGTATTACAGGTGAAGTTCTACTGCAATTACTAGAACAGCGTTTAGATAATATGGTGTTTCGTTTAGGAATTGCTCCAACAAGAGCAGCGGCACGACAGCTAGTAACTCACCGACATATTGTATTAAACGGTAAGGTAGTAAACATACCTTCATACACAGTTAAAGCAGGTGATGTTATAGGTGTAAGAGAAAAATCAAAATCTTTAGAGGTGGTTGTTAATTCTTTAGCAGGCTTTAATCACAGTAAATATCCTTGGCTGGAATGGAATAATGGTAATATGAGTGGAACTGTACTGCATGTACCAGAAAGATCCGACATTCCAGAAAGTATAAAAGAACAACTCATCGTAGAATTATATTCTAAACATTAATTTCATGGCAATATTAGCATTCCAAAAACCCGATAAGGTAATCATGCTTCAGGAGGATACGTTCTCTGGTAAGTTTGAATTCCGTCCGCTAGAACCGGGATATGGCATTACAATAGGCAACGCCTTGCGCCGTATTCTGCTTTCTTCGCTAGAAGGATTTGCGATTACTTCGGTAAAAATAGATGGTGCGGAGCATGAATTTGCTACCATACCAGGCGTTATAGAAGATGTAACAGGTGTCATTCTTAATCTCAAGAAAGTTAGATTTAAGAAGATAGTTGAAGAGTTTGAAACAGAAAAGGTGAGCATCGCTATTTCGGGAACGGAAGTGTTTAAAGCCGGAGATATTGGAAAATTGCTTACCGGTTTCGAAGTTTTAAACCCCGAGCTGGAGATTTGCAGGATGAGTAAAAAAGCCGATTTACGTCTCGAACTTACAATTAATAAAGGACGAGGATATGTTTCGGCAGATGAAAATCGTGCTACTTTCGTAAGCGAAGATGTTCAGGTATTAGCTATCGACTCAATTTTTACACCTATTCGCAATGTAAGATATGAAGTAGAGGATTACCGTATTGAACAAAAAACAGACTACGAGAAATTACTTATTGAAATTGTTTCAGATGGTTCAATTGCACCCAAAGAAGCATTGAAAGAGGCTGCTAAGATACTTATTCAACATTTTATTTTGTTTTCAGATGATAACAAGATAATGCTAGAGACTTCAGATGCAGAAGGAATTGAAGAGTTTGATGAAGAAGTACTTCACATGCGTCAACTTCTGAAGAGAAAGCTTTCTGACCTTAACCTCTCGGTTAGAGCACTAAACTGCTTAAAAGCAGCAGATGTGGAAAACCTTGGACAGCTAGTTCAACACAATAAGAACGACCTACTTAAATTCCGTAACTTTGGTAAGAAATCACTGACTGAACTAGAAGAATTGCTTGACGGTCTGAATCTTACTTTTGGTATGGACATATCAAAATTCAAACTAGATAAAGATTAGTTACTACAATGAGACATAGAAAAAGAAATAATAATTTAGGACGTAAAAGTGCTCATCGTGGTGCGATGCTGTCTAATATGGCAACATCGCTCATTATGCACAAACGTATATTCACTACTGTTCCAAAAGCAAAAGCATTAAGAAAATTTGTGGAACCCATTATTACTGTTAGTAAAGAAGATACTACAAATGCTAGGCGTAATGCTTTTAGTAAACTTCAAAATAAGTATGCAGTAACCGAACTATTTCAAACGGTATCTCAGAAAGTTGGAGATCGTCCAGGTGGATATACTCGTATAATTAAAACTGGAAATAGATTGGGTGACAACGCCTCAATGTGCTTCATTGAGCTTGTAGACTTTAACGATAATATGCTAAGTGAAAGCACTACTAAGAAAACAAGAACACGTCGCTCACGTAGAGGTGGTGGTACTGTAGCAAGTGCTGAAAAAGTAGCTAAAACTGCTGATGATAAAGCTGCAGATAAAGAAACTTTGAAAAAGGATTCTTCTAAAGTTAAAGACGAGGCAAAAGTAAATGAAATCAAAGAGGTTAATGAGCCTGTTGAAGTGAATGAACCTGCTGCCAAAGCTGACGCCAAAGTTGAAGAAAGCCCAGAGGTGGAAGAAACTGACGCTAAGGAAGAAGCATAAGAAGAAATAAAAGAGATCGGACCGAGCAATAAAAAGCAAGCTTGGTCTCTATAATAAACACTGTGGGTGCAACGTCATTACGACGGAGACCTAAAACCTCAGTCGATGCTGTAACTGCAGTGAAGCTGTGATTTTTAAAATGTTAAACATTAAAGAAAGCGCCGCGAGTGATTCGTAGCGCTTTTTGCTTTTTATACATTTTAGATAAGCCTCCTATCATAATCCGTCCATTATATTCCAACTTTTATAGATGATAAATGTTTATATATGCAGAGGTAATAGGTTGTTTTTATTATTAAATAAATAAAATGAAAAAAAAGATTGTTGTTGTAGGTTGTGGTTTCGGAGGCCTTCAATTTGTAAATCATTTAAAAAAAGATTGCTTCGATATCATTATAGTTGACAAAGTAAATCATCATCAATTTCCACCTTTGTTTTATCAGGTTGCAGCATCCCAAATAGAACCTTCAACCGTTTCATTTCCAATAAGAAAGTTGTTTCAGAAAAGAAGAGATGTACGTATACGATTAGGATCTGTTTTATCAATTAACAAAGAGCATAATTTTATAAATACAACAATTGGTAAGTTCGATTACGATTATTTAGTTATAGCTACTGGAACGAGTACCAATTACTATGGGAATAGCAATATTGAGGATAAAGCAATGGGTCTTAAATCAACCTATCAATCAATCAACGTAAGGAATGAAATCCTTCACAATTTTGAGAAACTTCTTTATTCTCAGAATAAAGAAGGTCTTTACAATATTGTAATAGTTGGTGGTGGAGCAACCGGTGTAGAGTTAGCAGGTGCATTTGCCGAAATGACAAGAGAAATACTTCCAAAAGATTATCCGAATATTGATAAAGGAAAAGTTAAGGTTTATCTTCTAGAAGGAGGTGAAAATACGTTGCCTAACATGAGTCCTTTTGCTCAGAATTACTCACAGCAACAATTGCAAAAAATGGGAGTGATTGTGAAGACCGGTACTTTTGTAACAGAATACGATGGTGATATTATTACACTTAATAGTGGAGAGATTATTTTATCGAAAAATGTTATCTGGTCTGCAGGAGTGGTTGGCAATGCGATTGAAGGGATACCTGAAGACACTGTTCTACGAAACGGCAGGATTAAAGTAAATAGAATAAATAAGGTGGAGGGGTTTAGCAATGTTTTTGCAATTGGTGATGTAGCCTATATGGAAACCGATAAATATCCAAAAGGCCATCCTCAGGTAGCGAACGTAGCAATAGGACAAGGTAAGAATTTAGCACGGAATATACATAAATTAGAATCAGCTATCAAGATTAAAGATATTGAGAAAGAATTTAAATCATACGAATACAAAAACCTAGGAACTATGGCCACAATTGGACGTAACAAAGC